>DMCD01000188.1:0-8173 GCA_003445895.1 Lachnoclostridium sp.
GATGGCGCGTCTTAAGTATTCTGTCCGTTGTTTTGGCGCTCTGCCCATGGTAAAATAAACTGTTGTGGGAATGAAAATATGCAGATAAGGAATCATTCATGCAGAATAAACGCAGGGGAACTTCCCCGAAACGTTCGAATATAAAACGAAAAAGGAAAAAGAGAATTCTCTGGCACCGGGTTTTTGCGCTGCTTCTTGTCTTTCTGATGGTGATTGCCGCGGGCGGCGGCTTTGTGTACAGCCGATGGAAAAAGAAGAATTCCACCTTCCCCGAGGAGGTGCTGGCACACCGGCCGATGCTGGAGGATTACGCCGAAAGCTACGGCATCTCGGAGTATAAGGACTGGCTGATGGCCATTCTCGCCGTGGAGTCGGGCGGCAAGGGCGATGATGTGATGCAGTCCAGCGAATCGCTGGGAAAGAAGCCGAATTCCCTCGGGACAGAGGAGTCCATCGAGCAGGGCTGCAGCTATTTTAAAGAGCTGCTGGACACGGCCAAAGGGAAGAACGTGGATTTTGACGCCATCCTGCAGGCCTACAATTACGGGCCGGGGTATCTGGATTACGTGGATAAAAACGGCGGAAAGCATACGCAGCAGCTGGCGGAGGCCTACGCGATGGAAAAATCCGGCGGTGTAAAGGAGGTCTATCCGAATCCGGTGGCTATCCGGGCCAACGGCGGCTGGAGATATAAATACGGCAACATGTTCTATGTACCGCTGGTGAAGCTGTACGAGGCAGGGGAGTTCTGGGCCCTGGAGGAAGAAGAGGAGAACATGGAGGAGCAAGAGGAGGAGATATGACGCTTCTTTTTAATCTGGGCATGAGCCTCCTGATTCTTCTGGCAGCCCTTCTCATCGGCGGCGTCCGGTATTTTAACAAGACCTACGGCGCAAAGGCGGAGCAGGTGTTCTACACGGCGGTGCTGCCGCTGGAGGGAACCGGCGGAGACACGGTGATCCGTGCCATTAAGGGACTTATGCCGGCGCTTACCTGCGCACTCTTACTTGTTATAGCCGTATCCTTCCTTTCTCCATTCTGCCCGCAGTCTGTGCGTCTCCTGCTTCTTGCGGCGGTTCTTCTGGCCATTGCGGGAGGAATCCGCTATGCGGACAAAAGCCTGAATGCCTCGGAGTTTTTCCGGCTCCGGAGACAGTGCACGAATATCTATGAGAAGGAATATGTCCGGCCGGATGCGGACCGCATTGTGCCGAAAGAAGGACAGAGACCGAAAAACCTGATTTACATTTATCTGGAAGGCATGGAATCCACCTTTGCCGGTACCACCCAGGGAGGAAAGCAGAAGATTAACCATATCCCCCATATGACGGACCTGGCGGAGCATAAGCTCCATTTTTCCGATACGGACAAGCTGGGAGGCGCCCACAATACGGCCGGAACCGGCTGGACGATGGGAGCCATCTTTGCCATGAGCTCCGGCGTGCCGTTCGCATTTCCCATCGGATCCTACTTAAGAAATCTGGATAAGCGCTATGCGAAGGGCCTTGTCACCCTGGGCGATATCCTTCACCGGAAGGGATACCGGCAGGAATTCATGTGCGGCTCCGATGCGGCCTTCGGGGCGAGAAAAGCCTTTTTCGAGCAGCATGGAGACTATGAGATCTTTGACCTGAATACGGCCAGGGAGCGGGGATACATTCCGAAGGACTACTATCAGTGGTGGGGATTTGAGGACCGGCACCTGTACCGGATGGCCAAAGAGGAGCTCACAAGACTTGCGGCGGGAGAGAAGCCCTTCAACTTTACGATGCTTACGGTAGATACCCACTTTGTCAGCGGCTATAAGTGCCCCCTCTGCCGGGATGACTTTCCGACGGACGCGGAGAATATCGTGGCCTGTGCGGACCGGCAGCTGGCAGAATTCCTGGACTGGCTGAGCGCACAGCCCTTTGCGGAGGATACGGCGGTTGTCATCACCGGGGATCATCCGCGGATGGATACCTATATGGTGAAGGGACTCTCCTATTATGAGCGGCCCATCTACAACTGCTTTCTGCAGGCGGCGAAGGAACCGGCGGCGGGAAAGGACGGAAGGAACGGTGCAAAAAACCGGGTCTTTACGCCCATGGACATGCTGCCCACCGTGCTTTCGGCCATGGGATTTGAGATTCCCGGAAACCGGCTGGGACTGGGCACGGATCTCTTCTGCGGGAAGAAAACGCTGGCAGAGCGGATGGGATTTGAGAAGCTGAATGAGGAGCTCTCAAAGCAGTCCGCCTGGTATGCGGAAACGTTCTCCTGACAGCAGGAAATCTGAAAAAAGGAACTGAGACAGCAGAATGGAAAAACTGAAAGAACAGTATGGAGAGATCATCCGGTACCTGGTGGTAGGCGTGATGACGACGGTGGTGAGCCTGGCGGTCTATTACGGGCTGGTGTCGACGGTGCTGGACCCGAAAAATGCGCTGCAGCTGCAGGCGGCCAACGTCATCTCCTGGGTGGCGGCGGTGACATTTGCCTTTTTTGCCAACAAGGTATTTGTATTCCGCAGTCACGGGAGCAATGTACTCCACGAGGCGGGGGCATTCTTTGCTGCCCGGGTGGGAACGCTCCTGATGGACATGGGAATCATGTTCGGGGCCGTGACGGTCTGCGGCATGAATGACAAGATTGCCAAACTCATCGTCCAGGTGGCGGTCACCGTGGCGAACTATATTCTGAGCAAAATATTTGTGTTCAGGAATAACAAAAGCGAATAAACAGTATTACGCATGTTTATACATTTATGCAATTATCTGCATAAAAAAATCCGCCCGGTTCCGGGCGGTTGTGTCTGGAGGACGGCAGATGGTTGCATAGGGGGGAGAACCATCTGCCGGCTGTTATGAAAAAACTTGGGGGTCGAGCAATGCGCTTGCATCACTCTTCGGCTATGATACAATGAAAGTGTGTCCAAATTGTGACATCCATAAAAAAAATCGGCAGAGAATACTTGAACTTAGTAAAAACAGGGGATGAATGCAATGATGCATAAAAACACAGCAGAATTTCTCAGGCGTTCCTGGGCGGAAGTGGACCTGAATGTTCTGCGGAAGAACTATGAGTTGTACCGCGACAGTCTTCCGGATAAGGCGGAGATTATGGCGGTGGTGAAGGCCAATGCCTACGGCCACGGCAGCCGCCCGGTGGCGGAGATGCTGCAGAAGGCTGGAGTAAAGCGCTTTGCCGTGGCTTCTCTTCATGAGGCGGTGAATCTCCGGAAGGACGGGATTGAGGGTGAAATCCTGATTCTCGGCTATACGCCGGCGGAGGGATGCGGGATGCTCTCGGAATATGGCATCACCCAGGCCCTGGTGTCGGAGGAGCACGCCGCTTCGATGGCGGCAGCGGCTGCAAAGCTTTCCGAAGAGGGAAATGCACCCGTCCTCTGCCAGTTTGCCATTGATACGGGGATGAATCGCATCGGACTGGATGCGGAGGACCCCACCGGCTGCGCCGAAATCATACGCAGATATGCAGCGGCCCCGGGACTTACGATGACGGGAATATTTACCCATCTCTGTACGGCGGACACGGAGGATGAGGAGGCGGTGGCCTTTACCGAGCGGCAGAAGGCGCTGTTTGACGGCGTAAAGGATGCGGTAAAGGATCTGAACCTGCCCTGCTGTCACTGCCTGAATTCCGCAGGCGGACGGACCTTCCCGGCGGGAGAGGGCGCCTGTGTGCGGCTGGGAATCATCCTCTACGGATTAAAGCCGGACTACTCCAATGTGCTGCCGGAGGGCATCATGCCGGCCCTTTCCTGGAAGAGCACGGTCGCCATGGTCAAGGACCTTCATCCCGGTGAGACGGTGGGGTACGGGCGTACCTTCCGGGCGGAGCATCCCATGCGGATTGCCACCATTCCCACCGGATATGCGGACGGCTATCACCGGTCCCTTTCCAACCGGGGCTATGTGCTGATCCGCGGAATGCGGGCCGGGATTGTGGGAAGAGTCTGCATGGACCAGATGATGGTCGATGTGACCGACATTCCGGACTGCGCCATGGGAGACGAGGCGGTCCTTCTGGGAAGAAGCGGAGATGAATTCTTAAGTGCAGATGATATGGCGCAGATGATCGGAACCATCGGATATGAGCTGGTCTGCGATATTTCCAGCCGGGTACCGCGTATATACAAGGAGATTCACGAATGATCATTACAAAAACGCCCTTCCGCATGTCTTTTTTCGGCGGCGGAACCGATATCCCGGAGTTTTTCCGGGAACACGGCGGTGCTGTGCTTTCCACGACCTTTGACAAGTACTGCTATGTGAACGTCCGGCATCTGCCGCGGTTTTTCGACTACACCACGGAGCTTTCCTATTCCCGCATCGAGCGGGTGACCTCGCCGGAGCAGATTGAGCATCCCGCGGTGCGCAACGCCATGAAGATGCTGGATATGCGGGAAATCCGCCTGACCTATGAGGCGGACCTGCCGGCAAGATCGGGCCTTGGCACCAGCAGCTCCTTTGCGGTGGGCATGCTGAATGCCTTCTATGCGCTGAAGGGAAAGTATGCGGACAAGAAAAAACTGGCCGACGAGGCCATTTACCTGGAACGGACCCTCTGCAATGAGGCCGGCGGATGGCAGGACCAGATTGCGGCCAGCTTCGGCGGCCTGAACCGGATTAATTTCCGGGGGAATGATTATGAGGTCCTTCCGGTGATTATCTCGCCGGAGCGGAAGGAGATGCTGAACAACCGGCTGCTGATGTTCTTTACCGGCTTTACCCGGCTTTCCTCGGAGATTCAGAAGACCAACCGGATCGCCGCAGGGGACAAGAACGCGCAGCTTCTGGAGATGTACCGGCTGGTGGATGAGGCCGAGGCGGTGCTGACCGGGCAGACCGGAGATCTGGATGAGTTCGGCAGACTTCTGGATGTCACCTGGCGCCTGAAACGCCAGACCGGCGCGAAGGTGTCCACCGATTCCATCGACGGAATCTATGAGAAGGGACTGGCGGCGGGCGCCCTCGGCGGAAAGCTCTTAGGCGCCGGCGGCGGCGGATTCCTTCTCTTCTACGTGCCGGAGGAGAAGCAGCCTGCGGTGATGGAGGCCATGAAGGATCTGCTGCATGTGCCGTTCCGCTTCGAGGACGGCGGCACAAGAGTCATCCACTACACACCGGAGCTCTACGATCTGAACGAGGCGAGAAACTGACGGACAGATGCAGAAGACAGAAGGGAGAGGCCATGGAAGGGACGCATCAGGACAGGAGTGTGACGGCGGTCTTTGCGGCGGTCCATTTTCTGGTGGATCTCGCCTGCATTTTCCTGCTGACGGCCTTCCTCCTGCGCATGGTGGAAAATCGTGCCGTATGGATGGCCTGCGTCCTGGTCTATAATTTCTGTGCCTTTGCCTGCCAGCTGCCTGTCGGGGCCCTGGGGGACAGGAGGGGCAATCCCTTTTCTCTCGCGGCGGCGGGATGTCTGCTGATTGCCATAGCCTACGGGATGACATCCTTCGGGACGGGCTTTCTTCCGGAGAAACTGCTTCTCAGAGTATGGCCCCTTTTCATCTGCACGGCAGCAGGCCTCGGCAATTCCTGCTTCCATGTGGGCGGGGGCATCGAGGTGCTCCGGAGAAGCAGGGAAGCGGCGGCTCTGCCCGGCGTTTTTGTGGCGACCGGTGCCTTCGGGGTCTGGCTGGGCCCTGTCCTGGCAAGAAAAGAGCTGGCGAGAAATCTCGGCATATTCGCGGGGATCCTCATTATGGCATCCTGTGCGGTGCTTCTTATGTGCCTTAGAAGGAGAGCTTCCGGGGATACCCTGGAGAGAAAACCAGAGGCAGGCGATATTCTGGGTGCTGCGGCCCTCTGCCTCATCGTGACGGTGCTGATCCGGTCCTACGCCGGCACGGTCATGGGATATGGCTGGAAGGCGGGAATGCTCTCGTTCCTGTTTACCGCAGGAATTGTCTTCGGGAAAATGGCCGGCGGATTTTTCGGCGACCGGTTCGGATGGATGAAAACCGCCTGCGTAAGCCTTGCCGGTGCGGCCCTTCTCTTTGCGCTGGCAGAAACGTCGCCGGTGTGCGGAATTGCAGCGGTCCTTCTCTTTAACATGACGATGCCGCTGACGCTGTCGGCCCTGGCCCTTCTCTATAAAGACGCGGTGGGGCTGGCCTTCGGGATGCTGACCCTGGCCCTCTTTCTCGGGACACTGCCGTCCATGATGAGCGCGGCAGGCTGGATTCCGGCGGGAAGTTTTACGCTTCTGCCGGCA
The DNA here is from genome assembly GCA_003445895.1 of Lachnoclostridium sp. Lineage (GTDB taxonomy): Bacteria > Bacillota > Clostridia > Lachnospirales > Lachnospiraceae > Clostridium_R. The sequence continues at coordinate 6,229 of DMCD01000188.1, forward strand.
CTTTCCCTTCTTTCCGCGGCATTGATGGCTCTGGGACTTTCCCTGTTTTCCCGGAGGAGAGGAGATGGGGCATGATAACACGTCTTCTTCTGTCCATGCTGGTGTCCTTTCTGCTGACGGAAGCGGTGGAACTGGGCTGCGCATGGCTGCTCGGTCTACGGCGGCGGGAGGGCGCGGGACTTATCTTTCTTGCAAACCTCATGACCAATCCGGCGGTGGTTCTCATCAGCACCCTGCTTCCCATGCGGACGCCCCTCTGGGTCACGAAGAACCTGGTGCTGGGGATTCTTGAGGTCCTCGCCTGGCTGGCGGAGTCTCTCCTGTATGCCCATGGCAGGGAGAGTATCCGGGAAATGGTTCCGATGCGCTTAAGTCACCGGGCCGGACCGTATCTTTTATCGGGAATACTGAATGCCTGTTCCTTCGGGGCGGGCCTGATTCTGAATCATATTATGTAACCATTTGCGGCAGCGCCCTGCGGGATGTGCACGCGTGCAGTACAGGCGGGCGTGTCATCGAAGGGTAAGGGAGGAATCATGATGAAAAAGAATTGTGCAGCAGCTGTGAAAAAACTGGTGTGTCTCGGACTTGCGGCATCGCTCATGTGCAGTGCCCCCTTCGCGATGGAGGCGCGGGCGGATGCGGCCGTGGAGGGATTCTGGAACACTGCCTATGATGTGGATTACTATGTGGAGGTCAGTGCGCCTGACGGGGGCGTCAATTTCCGCAGCGGTGCCGGCGTAGAATACGGTAAAATCTTAAATTCCATGATTCCCAACGGAACCATGCTGCATATCGAGATGGAAGCCCGGGCGGACAACGGCAAGATGTGGGGACAGACCCAGTACCAGGGTTACTGGGGATGGGTTGCCCTGAGTCAGACGAAAAAGACAAACGGCGGACATACGCCGCCGGCAGCTGCCACCGCGGCGGCAGAGACCCAGGCCCAGCAGTCCTACGGCATCGGCCGCGTGGTGGAGACAGAGCCGGAGACCGCAGCCCCGTCCTACGGCATCGGCCGTGTGGTGGAGACCGAACCGGAGACACAGCCGTGGACAGAGCCGGCGGTGCCTGCGCCGGATGTTACACCGGCGGATGTCAGCTTCAGCTTAAAGCAGCTGGTTCTGCATCTTCTGGAATTGACATTCTTTCTTCCCTAAAATTTAAGAAGTCGGAAACAGTATTTTCAGACTTCTATGGTATAACATTCATAGTAGATCAAAAATCCTGAACAATATGAAAGTAAGGATCAGATTAACACAGTCCAGGAGGAATAGTAAAATGAGAAAAGTTTCGCGCATGATTCGTATCGGCGTTCTGGCAGCGGCTCTCGCAGCCATGACGCTCACAGTCAGTGCCTGCGGTAAGAAAAAACAGCAGCCGGAAGTCACCGAGGTGACAGAACCGACGGCAGCAGTGGGAGAGACCACTGTGGAAGAGAGCACAGAGGCCATCACCATCGAGTCTGAGGAATCCACAGCGGAGACCAGGCCCGGTTCCGATCCGGAACTCACGGATATCCTGAATGATATCAATATCAACTTCTCGGAAGGCGGCCAGGCGGGCATTTCCCTGCGAGCAGCGAAGCGGGCAGCAGAGCTGATGAACTGGTATGTGGAGAAGAAGCCCAGCGGCGACGTGATCATGAAGACCACCGAGAATTTCTATGACGGCATCACCAATCAGAAGGGATTCCTCACCGGCCTGGAGATGATTTACAGCTCCGCGAAGGAAATCTCCGGCAAGGACGGCGCAGCCCTTCTTTCCGACGCCGGCTATGAGGGCGAGATCAACTGGACCCTGGACGACGTGAACCACCTGTTCAACGCCATCTTCGAGGGCAGCGGGCAGAAGAAGTAAGTCAGAAATCCTTTTATAAAATAAGAGAACCCACCGCTTAAAAGCGCCTGTCGGGCACGCTTTTTCGCGGTGGGTTCTCTTGTTT
>DMCD01000188.1:8235-11873 GCA_003445895.1 Lachnoclostridium sp.
TTTATACGGAAATGCTTTAAACTCTAATTACAGGTCCTCGCCGGTAAGCATTTTATATGCCTCGAGGTACTTCTCGATGGTCTTGTCGATGACATCCTGGGGCAGGTTGTAGTCGCTCTCCGGGTTTGCCTTCAGCCAGTCACGGACGAACTGCTTGTCGAAGGACGGCTGGCCGTGGCCCTCTTCGTAGCCTGCAAGGGGCCAGAAGCGGCTGCTGTCCGGGGTAAGCATCTCGTCGCCGAGAACGACGTTGCCATTCTCATCGAGACCAAACTCGAACTTGGTGTCGGCGATGATGATACCCTTGGTCAGAGCGTAGTCTGCACACTTCTTGTAAAGAGCGAGAGTAGCGTCTTTGATCTTCTCTGCATACTCCTGTCCCTTGCCGGGGAATGCCTTCTCCAGAACCTCGATGCTCTTCTCAAAGCTGATGTTCTCGTCATGCTCGCCGATCTCGGCCTTGGTGGACGGTGTGTAGATGGGCTCCGGAAGCTTTGCGCATTCCTTCAGACCCTCCGGAAGAGTGATACCGCATACGGTCTGGGTCTTCTTGTAGCTCTCCCAGCCGCTGCCGGTGATGTAGCCGCGGACGATGCACTCGACGGGGATCATGTTGAGCTTCTTGCACAGCATGCTGTTGCCGTCAAACTTCTCCTGACGGAAATACTCCGGCATATCATTCACGTCTACACTCATCATGTGGTTCGGGATGATGTCTTTTGTCAGGTCAAACCAGAAACGGGACATCTGGGTCAGAACAGTGCCCTTCTTTGTTACTTTGTTTTTCAGGATAACGTCAAATGCGGAGATACGATCGGTGGCCACCATAACCAGCGCATCGCCGATATCATAGATCTCTCTTACCTTGCCTTCCTTAACCGGACTGTATTCCTTCATGAAATCCTCCTGTGATCCTCCGCAGCCGGTATCTGTGCCGCTGCTGTGTGGGTTATTAAGAATAGTTCAAGTATAATGCATATTTTTGCGATTGCAAGTAAAAATCGGGACCAATTTTAACGCTGCATTAAAAAAATATGATGCCCCTCATCAGCGAGAACTCCACCAAAGGAATGATGTGCATTTATTTGTAAAATGTTATGCTTGAGGATGTATAAAGGCAAAAGTTTACTGAATTCTCTGCACCGCAGATGCAAAAATCCATGCTGACTACGTGCTAAAAGGAGGAGATAATGAAGAAACGTATTCTTGTACTGACAACGGTGCTTCTGGCCATCGGCCTTTCGGCCTGCGGCGGAGGAAGCAAGCCGGCAGAGATACAGACTGCGGAATCGGAGGCCCCCTATGTGGAGGAGACGCCGGCAAAGAACGAGCTGGATCCGGCAAGCCCGATTCCGGCGGATACCGGGACGCTTACGCTGCACGAGCAGGTATTTGAGGCGGAAAACCTGAAGCTTATGCTTCCCGACGGCGTGACTGCCGTGGAGGAGGCGCAGGCGCAGAAGATGGGCGAAATCGGCCGCGTAACGGTGACGGACGATGCGGGAGAGTGGAAGCTGATGTTCCGCGCCCATAATTTTTCGCTGGAGAATGTGGTCCATAATATCAGCGGCACCGTCATCTATGACGGCAATCCCATCAAGACAGACTGGTCCCAGGATGTTCCGGCAACCCTGGCGGGCTTCCCGTCCAGAGTCTGGGCAAACAACACGAGAAAAGGGTGGCTTCATCCCTCCAACGAAAATGATGCCCCCGGCGTGGATATCGTGGTGAATTACGGCGAGACCCTGGTGGGACAGTGGCTGGGACTGCAGATTCGGCTGGAGGCAGCAAATCCCACGGAGGATACGAATATCTATGAACTGCTGTACCGGCGGCATGTGAGAGCGATTCTGAACAACTTCTCCGTCATCGAGACCGCCGGCGGCGAGGGAACCACCGTCAACGGCATCACTGCCACATTCCCGGCCCGCTGGCCTCTGAAGACCGGTGAGAATTCCATGGTGGCCCTCATGCACTCCGAGGAGCTTTCCGGCGGTATCACCATGTCGACCCAGTATAATCCGGATATACAGCATCACGCGGATATGTACGAGGGCGAGCAGTTTACCCGCACCTACGGAGACAATGAATGGCTCGGCGTTATCGCGAAGCATACCTTTGAAAAGGGAGAGGGAGAGGAGCCGACCATCATACACTCGATGTACCTCTTCTCTGAGTTCAGCGATAAGATGTGCGCCTGCGTGCATGTCAGCAACAACAGCTGGGACGAAGAGGGCTTCAAGGCCTTCCTGGACAATCCGCAGTTCGTCGACCTGATGAATTCCGTGAAGCTTGACCCGGCCGGATGGCATCAGCCGGGAACCGCGGAGGTGAACGGACTTCTCTCGAGCAGCGGTTCCATCCGTTCCTATTCCGGCACGGATGCGGAGGTGGAGATTCCGGCTGTGATCGGGGATTACAATACTGTATTTATCGGCGGAGACGCATTTAAGGGAAACACCTCCATCAGGAAGGTTGTGATTCCCGAGGGCGTCACCGAGATCCAGTCCAGTGCCTTCGAAGGCTGCACAAATCTGGAAACCGTGGTGCTGCCGGAAACCCTGAACTATATTTACCAGAATGCTTTCCGCGACTGCCCGAATCTTACGGATGTGGTTCTTCCGGAGAATGTTGTCTTTGTGGGCGCCGCAGCATACTCCGGTTCCGGCAGGGGCACCTTCACCGGCTCTTCGGCGCAGTATGATTTCCGCTGCTTTGAGAGCAGCAGCTTTGAGAAGATTTCCATCCCGGCGGGCTCCGACCTGAGCGCAGGCTCCATCTTCAGCAGCACACAGGCGACAGAGGTTACTCTTCCGGAGGACATGGAAGTCCTTGGCGAGTATGCTTTTGCAAACGCGAGAGGCATCACACGGATTGACCTTCCGGAGACCCTCCGCACCATCGGAGAATCCGCCTTTGTCAATATGAGTGGACTTCCGTATATCACACTGCCGGAGGGCCTGGAGGAGATTCCGAACAACTGCTTTAACTCCACAACCCTCGATGTCCTGGTGATCCCCTCCACCGTGAAGAAGATCGGCGACTATGCTACCTTCAGCGGCGCCTATATCATCCTTCAGAATTCCGATGTGGAGCTCGGAACCGCAGCGCTGAATGCGGATTACATCTATCTTGCAGACGCGAAGAATTATGTATTCCCGAGTGACCATGAGGCATTCCGGGGCAGCCGCCTGTACCTGGAGGGCATCTATGATCCGTCCCAGATTCAGGGTGACTTCTATAACGGTTCGGCCATGAGCGACCAGGTTTATCTTCCTTCCGATGCTACCGAGGCTGAGAGCGATGCCATGGATGCATTCCTGACTTCTGTAGGCTATCAGGAGATTGCCTGGATCGGATCGGCAAGAAACTTCATGCCGGAGGATACCTTCGGATTTGATGTGGACAACACAAAGATCACAGGCTATCACGGCGAGAGCAAGAAGCTGGTCATTCCGGACTATGCCCTGTATCAGGACGGCGACTGGTGGCTCACCCAGAACGTCTACAGTATCGCAGATGAAGCCTTCAAGGGTTCTGACTTTACCGAAGCCTTCTTCCGCGGCAACTGCGGAGATGGTACCGGTGCCCGGATCCTGGACGGCAATACGGCGCTGACCGACATCTGGTTTACGACC
>DMCD01000190.1:0-4293 GCA_003445895.1 Lachnoclostridium sp.
CAAGGGCGGTTCCGACTTCGACCCGAAGGGCAAGTCCGAGCGCGAAGTGATGCGCTTCTGCCAGGCCTTCACCCGTGAGCTGTTCAAGTATGTCGGTGCTGACATCGACGTTCCCGCAGGTGATATCGGCGTCGGCGGCCGCGAGATCGGCTACATGACCGGCGAATACAAGAGACTGACCAACACCTATGACGGAACCTTCACCGGCAAGGGCGTAGGCTTCGGCGGATCTCTGGCGAGAACCGAGGCAACCGGCTACGGCCTTCTGTACTTCACCGAGGCGATGCTGAAGGATCACGGCACATCTATCCGCGGCAAGCGCGTGGCAGTGTCCGGAGCCGGCAATGTGGCAGTATACGCCATCGAGAAGGCTCATGACCTTGGTGCAAACGTTGTCACCTGCTCCGATTCCACCGGATGGATCTATGACCCGGCCGGCATCGATGTGGAGCTTCTGAAGAAGGTGAAGTTCGAGCAGAGAGCAAGACTGACCGCTTATCAGCACGAGCGTCCGCACGCAGAATATCACGAGGGCAAGGGTGTCTTCAGCGTCAAGGCCGACATCATCCTTCCCTGCGCTACCCAGAATGAGATCGACATGGATGCAGCGATGGCCATGGTGCGCAACGGCGTCTATGCCGTCGTCGAGGGCGCAAACATGCCGACCACCCTGGATGCTACCAAGTATCTCCAGGACAACGGCGTCATCCTCATCCCCAGCAAGGCATCCAACGCCGGCGGCGTGGCAACCTCCCAGTTTGAGATGTGCCAGAACTCCGAGCGCACCAAGTGGACCTTCGAGGAAGTCGATGCGAAGCTGAAGAGAACCATGGAGACCATTTACCACAATATCGCAGCTGCAACCAAAGAGTATGGCATGGGCAACAACTACGTAGCCGGCGCAAACCTGGCAGCCTTCAAGACCATCTCTGAGGCCATGATCGCACAGGGTATCTGATAGAGAGGATACTCTGCACCCGGCAGATATTGTACAAAAGTTTGTTTTCCTTCTGTGAATACAGTTCACAGCCCCCATAACAAAAGGCAGACCCGGAATTCCGGATCTGCCTTTTTCCTGTGCTGTCATGATATGGGTGCCTGCCGGCAAATGCTTCCGGCCTATTTTTCCATCTCTTTGTTGATGTATTCGATGACCTCGTCGGGATCCAGGCCGTGTACCTGGCAGGCCTCCGCCAGAGATTCATAGGCCGAGGAACCGCAGCCCACGCAGTGCATGCCGCAGGTTAAGAGAAGCGGCACAACCTCCGGGAAGTTCCGGACGATATCGCCGATGAGCATGTCGCCGGTGATGGTGAGCTTTCCGTTGAAGCCCGGCTTCTTCCGGGTCTCCAGGTCCGCGAACATGAGCCGTCGGTCTTCCTCCGGGCTTCCGGCTTCGGTGAGGCCGAAGGTATTGGCCAGCACCTGCTCGATCACCGGGGAAATCTCCGCCGGCATCTTCGGTCCCACGTGAAGCTTCCGGACACCCATCCAGAGGAGCGTCAGGAGCACCATGTAGTCGGCATCCCGCACGCAGGAGAGGTTCCAGACGAAGGGCAGATCGTCGATGTCTTCCAGGTTGAAGATCTCCATCTGCTTTTTCGCGATGGTGATGAGAGAGTAGGCGTCCTGTACGCCGCCCGCGTCCAGAACTCTGGGAATGCCCAGGATATCGCCCAGCGGCAGGCGGTTCATGCGGAACTTGATGTCGCCGGCGGTCAGGATGATGACGCCGCGGGGAAGATCCCCTGCAAACTCGGTGTAATAATCACCGGCATCGCCGCCGCAGTCGCTGCCGGCAAATACGGCAAACTTGCGGATGGCGCCGTCCCGCACGTGGGAGGAAACCATGCCGGAGAGACCGTCCATCTGTCTTCTGGAAAAACCGCCGATGAGGAAGCTTTCGTCCCCCTCGGTGAGAGCAGGGCATTCCTTCGCCTTTTCGATGAGGGCGGAGAAGTCCTTTCTGCCCTCAGAATCGGCCCCGATATGGGCACAGCCGGGATATCCTGCGCTTCCGGTGGTGAAAAGCCGGCCGGTTACGTCCTCCGGAACCGGAAGGAGTACCGGGGAGGTGACAAGGATCGGTCCCGGGAAGGAGGAGAAGACCTCGTTCTGTGAACGGGCGCCGTCGCCCAGATTTCCGGCCAGATGGCGGTGCTTCTTCAGGTGGGGATAGCTGTGGGCAGAGGCATTCTCGGCGAAGGTGTACACATTCACGCCGGAGTCCTGCGCCTGCAGAAGAAGCTCCTGCAGGTCATGGAGATTTTCACCGGCCACCAGGATGCCCGGACCTTCGGAGGAAGAGGCATCGATGCGGGTGATCTCCGGATTGCCCAGTTCCTGCGTACGGGCGCCGTCCAGAAGGGCCATGGCGGCAAGTCCCATCTTACCGGTCTCCATCAGGAGATTGAAGAGGGGATTGAAGGTCATGGCATCATCCAGGGTTTTGGAGAGGGCAGATTCCAGGAAGCGTTCCGGATCCTGGTCCTCTCTGCCGAACTGCTTTGCCTCCACAAGGCACTCTGCGATGCCGGAGAGGGCGCGCAGAATCAGGGCCCGGAGGCTGGCGATATCTTCCATGTCGGAGAGAACATGGACCTCCGGGGAAGCGGCGCGGGATACGTAGGTGCCTTCGCTGCCGTCCCAGAGGGCCGCGTAGGGAAGGCCGGTGCCATCTGCAAGTTTCAGATAGAGTTCCCGCTTTTTATCGATGGTTTCGGTGATGCGGGCGGTGATGCGGGCCGGGTCATAGTTGGTTTCCGGCGACGCCAGGGTCAGATTCTCTGCGAGAAACAGGTCAAAATCTGCCGGAATCTCTCCGCCCTCTGCGCGCAGGCGGTCGGCTACGGCCGCAGCGCCTCTTGTTACGTACTGCAGAAGCTTCTGCAGGGCAGAGACTTCGGTATTTGCTGCATTATTCATCGGTTGCTTCCTCACTTTCTTCAGTCGGGGCGGGCATCTCCTCGTAAATATCGAAGGCGATGCGGATCTTGAACAGGTCCCCGTCTATGATGATGTCGAAGGTGCCGTGCATCAGCTCGGTCAGGCTCTTGGCGATGGACAGGCCGAGCCCGCTTCCTTCGGTGGTGCGGGAGACATCTCCGCGCACGAAACGCTCGGTCAGCTCTTCCGGACTTACGTTAAGCTGGCTGGCGGAAATATTCTTGATGGTAAAGACTGCCTTGTCGGCAACGGTCACGGCGCCGTCTTCGGTATGCTCCGCAGCCGCCTGCAGGGCCGGCATGGAGGCCTTCTCCCGCAGGATGTCCACGTAGACGCGGCTGCCTGTCAGCGCGTACTTGCAGACGTTGTTGTAGACATTTTCCAGGACGCGGAACAGGCTTCTGCCGTCGGCCAGGACCATCAGCTTTTCTTCCGGAGAATGGAGGATTAGCTCCAGATGCCTTGCTTCCATGCGGTCCTCGAATTCGCCGTCGGTCTGTTGAACCAGGGCGACGATATTCAGCGGCATCATCTCCAGGCGCACATTGCCGGAGCTGACCTTGGAGGCCTCCACCAGATCCTCCGTCAGCGTCTTTAAGCGCTGGGACTTCTGGTCCAGCACCTCCAGATAGCCGCGGACCTTCGGGTCGGTGATATTCTCCCGCTTGATCAGGTCCACATAGTTGATGATGGAGGTGAGCGGCGTCTTGATGTCGTGGGAGACATTGGTGATCAGGTCCGCCTTCAGACGTTCGCTCTTAACCTGCTCCTGCAGCGCGGTTTCCAGACCGGCGCTGATATTGTTGAGGCCCTCCGCCAGGGCCTGCTCCTGGGGATCCAGGTCGGAGACGTCGATCTTATAGCTGGTCTCCCCGGAGGAGAGACGGCCGACGGCGTCCACGAAGCGGTCCATCTCCACCGCGTGGCGGAAGAGGAGATAGAAGACCCAGAGATTGAAGAGCACCAGGGCAAAGAGGATGGCGCCGGTCAGCAGATTGATGACCAGCTCATCCAGATAGACCCGCTCTCTGACAAACCGGATGAGCAGGACCAGTGCCGCATTGACCGCCGCATAGAGGATCGAGGACAGGATAAGCCGTCCCTTGAAGCTCTGTTTATGGGAAAGATAGGACATCTTTCTGACAAAACGGCTGGTCAGACTCTTGCTCCACAGAATGCCCGCCTTGTACCGGCGCAGCATACTGAAGAAGGCCATCAGGATACCCAGGTAAATGATGGCGTAATATACGGCCCGCTCGCTGGTCTCCCAGGATTCCACGGGCAGGGTGACATGGGCCAGCCGGATGATGATAAAGCGGCCGATAAGCAGCATGATTCCCGTGAGAA
>DMCD01000190.1:4370-4600 GCA_003445895.1 Lachnoclostridium sp.
GGCAAAAAACAGGAGTCCCACCTCCGTGGGATTCTGGTCCTCCCGGTGCAGGGTGATCTCTTTGCTTCCGTCCACATGGCCGGACATCCGGATCAGGTAGAGCAGGGTGAGGAAGGCCATGAGACTTCCGATGATCAGCAGCACGAAGCCGACGATGTAGAAGTTCTGCATGGACCGGTATTCATAGTCGGCCCGGGCGTAGGAATCCGCTTCGGGGAAGTTGGTGTCTA
>DMCD01000062.1 GCA_003445895.1 Lachnoclostridium sp.
GAGAAGGATGCCCACAGCAATGTGAACAACAAGCGGATCTGCAAGGACGGACCGGTATTTGACGCGCGGGAGGTGATTCTGTAATGGACAAAAGAGATGTTCACAGCCCGGGCGCACTGGAGCAGAAGGAGAACAGGGGACGCTCCATGGCAGTCACTCTTGCCGGCGTCACTTTGAAGAATCCCGTGATGACCGCCTCCGGCACCTTCGGGTCCGGCGCCGAATACGGCGAGATGATTGACTTAAACCGCCTGGGTGCGGTGGTCACTAAGGGCGTTGCGGCTGTGCCGTGGCCCGGGAACCCCACCCCGCGGGTGGCGGAGGTCTACGGCGGCATGCTGAATGCCATCGGCCTGCAGAATCCGGGTTTTGACCTCTTCGCCGAGAGGGATATCCCATTCTTAAAACAGTATGACACGAAGATCATCGTGAATGTCTGCGGCCACACCGAGGAGGAATACCTCTCGGTGGTGGAGAAGCTCTCCGATCAGCCGGTGGACATGCTGGAGATCAATATTTCCTGCCCCAACGTGAAGGAGGGCGGTATTTCCTTCGGGACAAGCCCCTCCGGCGTGGAGCATATCACCCGCGAGGTGAAGAAGATTGCAAAGCAGCCGGTTATCATGAAGCTTACCCCGAATGTCACCGACATCGCGGAGATCGCGAGGGCGGCGGAGGCCGGCGGGGCCGACGTGATATCACTGATTAATACGCTCACGGGAATGAAGATCGATATCGAGCGCAGGACCTTTGCCCTGGCCAATAAGACCGGCGGCATGTCCGGGCCGGCCATCAAGCCCATCGCGGTGCGGATGGTCTGGCAGTGCGCCCAGGCAGTGAAGATTCCCATCATCGGTATGGGCGGAATCCGCACGGCGGAGGACGCCATCGAGTTCATGCTGGCGGGGGCATCGGCTATCTCCGTGGGAACGGCGAATTTCATCAATCCCCATGCCACCATCGACATCATCGAGGGCATGGAGAAGTATATGGAGCGGCATAATATTGCGGATATAAACGAGCTTGTGGGCGCGGTGAAGTAGTATTTCCCGGAAGAAGACACCGGCTGCGAAGGCATTTCCCGTCAGGGGAGAAGCAGGTGTGCTTCCCGTGAGGGAAGGACGAGACGCGCGAGAAAGGACAGAGGATGGAGAATTATAAAGAGCAGTTTATCGAGTTTATGGTGGAGAGCCAGGTGCTGAAGTTCGGTGATTTCACGCTGAAGAGCGGCAGAAAGTCCCCGTTTTTCATGAATGCGGGCGCCTATGTGACGGGCACCCAGTTACGGAAGCTGGGCGAGTTTTATGCAAAGGCGATTCACGACAATTACGGACTGGATTTTGATGTGCTCTTCGGACCGGCCTACAAGGGAATTCCGCTGACGGTGGCTACGTCCATGGCCATTTCCGAGCTGTACGGAAAGGACGTCCGCTACTGCTCCAACCGGAAAGAGGTGAAGGATCACGGCGATACCGGCATCCTTCTGGGCTCGAAGCTTAAGGACGGCGACCGGGTGGTGATTATTGAAGACGTGACCACCTCCGGAAAGTCGATTGAGGAGACATTTCCCATTCTGAAATCCCAGGCTGACGTGGAGGTTGTGGGACTCATCGTTTCTCTGAACCGTATGGAGCGGGGCAAGGGCGAGAAAAGCGCCCTGGAGGAGATTAAGGACCTGTACGGCTTCCCGACCGCAGCCATCGTGTCCATGAAGGACGTGGTGGAACGGCTCTGGAACAGAGAGTGCATGGGCAGCGTTGTCATCGACGATACGCTGAAGGCGGCCATTGACAGCTATTATGAGCAGTACGGCGCAAAGTAACTGCAGGCACCAGGAATCTGCTGACGCTGGAGTCAGCCGGATAAAGTGAGAGGAACTGGATTATGGAAAAGATGGAACGGGTGTACAAAACGATGCGGAATGCGGGCGTCACCAATATCGTGGTGGGAAGTCTGATCATCGCGGTCAGCGTGACGGCCGGGGTTCTGGCCATTATCAACGGCGCCCTGCTTCTGAAGGATAAGAAGGGAATCACATTCTGATGAGGAATGAACTGGAAAACCGGGTTTCTTATATCCGGAAGCCGCTGGCGGAAAACGGGTATCTGTGCCTGGGACTGGCCTGTGCGGCGGTCGCCATGGGGGCGGCGGGAATGTACCTGAGCGTGATTGATCATGGAAACTCGCCGCTTTCGGTGGTGGCAATCTGTTTTGCGAGCATGGTATTTTCCGGGCTGTCGGTGTATATCGGCGTCCTGGCCTTTAAGGAGAAGGACAAGAATACGGTGCTGGCGAAGATTGGTGCGGGCATCGGCGGAATCCTGCTGATTCAGTGGCTTCTGATGCTGCTGGTGGGGCTTCGCACCTGACGGAGGTTTTGCAGATTGAAGTATCGTGAATTGCACAGAGAGGATAATGATGCCTGCGCGGAGCGCAATGCCCTCGTCCGCGAGCGGATTCTGGCCATTCTGACAGAGGAGAGCGTACGCCTTCCCTTCCGGGATTACTTTGCCGCCATGGCGCGCTTTATCCTTCTTACCGAGGATGTCTTTGAAAAGGCCCAGTCCGGCTGGTTTTTATCGGCCGGGGAGGAGGAGCTTCAGGCTCTGAATGGCCGGCTTTACGGGGATATTCTCCCGGAAAATTATGATAATGGGTTTTTCAGCCCTGTTTTTGCGGTATCGAAATTCGGCGCAGAGGAAGGAAAGATCCTGTCCATGCTGGCCTCCGAGCTCCGGGACCTGATTCCCTGGGCGATGGAGGAGCGGCACATGGATATGACCGCCCTGGAGGAGCTGTTTGTGGAGGTCTATAACCTCTATGAGCGCCCGGAGGAGGAGCTTCCGGCTGCGGCGCGGGCAAAGGCCCTGCATGATGCCATCTATTATTATGAGTTTGATTACTGCGACCGGCTTCTGCCGGCGCGCATCCGGGAGTCCCTCTCGCCGGAGGCGGATTTTGGGGCGTCTCTCATCCGGGAGGCGGATCTTACGGATCTTCGATATCTGTACCGGTTCGGCGAGTATATCTCGGAGTCCGAGCTGCGGACGGCGGCATTCCTGAATTCCCTGCCGGAAGAGACGGTGAAGGGGATGGCGGACACCTTCACGGAGGGATTCCGCCGGGCCTTTGAGGTCTCCGGCCGCTCTTTTGCGAAGAAGTCCACGGTGCAGGTGCGCTATCATCTGGGATTTGAGCGGATGATGCGGTACGCCGCAGAAAACTTTGAAAAAATGGGGCTTACGGCTGTATTCCCCCGGATTGCATGGGAGTCCATGAACCGGACGGTTTCGCGCGCGGGCGGGTACTGCGGCGAGCCGGCCAACCGCCAGTATGAGTATGACCATCGCTATGACAAGGCCGTATATCTGGACAAGGGCTTTAAGGAGAGAAAGCTTACGGTGCTCCGGACAGCCTATGAGGACTTTAAGGATGCGGCGGGCGCCTATGCCGGGCCGGCCGTGATGGAGACCTTCGGTGAGAAGGCATTTTCCCCGGAGAACCGGAAGGAAGCGGCAGAGCTTACGGAGAAGCAGGAGAAGCTTTCCCTGGAGTACAGCAGCGAGGCGAGACAGGTCATCAACCGCTATATCCCGGAGGAGGAGACCAGCTTTACTATCATTGCATTTCCGCTGCCGGAGATCGGGGAAGATTTCGAGGGCATTTTCCAGGAAACCATCCGGATAAATACGCTGGACAATGGGCGGTGGAGCGCCATTCAGCAGAAGATTATCGAGGCGCTGGACGGAGGCGATTGGGCCGAAATCCGCGGACGAGACGGAAATCGCACAAACCTTAAGGTGGCGCTTGCGCCCCTTTCGGATACGGCGGCACAGACCCGGTTTGAGAACTGCACGGCGGATATGAATATCCCGGTGGGCGAGGTGTTTACCTCCCCGGTGCTTGAGGGCACTGAGGGGCTCCTTCATGTGCAGCAGGTTTATATCAACGGGTATCAGTTTAAGGACCTGGAGATCCGCTTTGAGAACGGGCGGACCGTGTCCGGCACCTGCGCCAATTTTGAGAAAGAAGAGGAAAACCGGAAGCTGGTGAAGCAGGTGATTTTCGCAAATCATGATTCGCTGCCCATGGGCGAGTTCGCCGTCGGCACGAACACGACGGCCTACGCGGCGGCCCTCCGGTACGGAATTCAGGATAAGTTCCCGATTCTTATCGCGGAGAAGACGGGCCCCCACTTTGCCGTGGGCGACACCTGCTACAGCTGGATGGAGGACGTGCCGGTGCACAATCCGGACGGCCGCGAGATGATCGCGAAGGAGAATGAGATTTCCCGCTGCCGGAAGAACGACCCCGGAAAGGCATACTTTAACTGCCACACGGACATTACCATCCCCTATTCGGAGCTGGATACGGTGGAGGCGGTATCGGATAACGGCACACGGACAGCCATCATCGCCGGCGGACGCTTTGTCCTCCCCGGAACGGAAGAACTCAATGCGCCGCTTCTTGCGCTGGAGGCAGAAGGCGTCAAAGGCTGAATATTGCGGCAACGCCGCCGCGCCGCCGGCTCATGGCAGCCTGGCTGATGGCGGGCGGCGGGATGTGAGAGATGCCGCACTGTGCGGCGGTCTGAAGAAATGAAAGATGATGCCGCAGCCGTGATGGGCTGGCGGCATTCAGAAAAAGGACAGTATAGAAATATGAAGATTTTGACAGTTGCGATTCCGTGTTACAATTCCGCGGAATATATGAGAAACTGCATCGAGTCGCTGCTTCCGGGCGGCGAGGAGGTGGAGAT
>DMCD01000067.1:0-865 GCA_003445895.1 Lachnoclostridium sp.
TAATGAAACGAAAATTGTTTCACTCTTATTGATTCGATGATAACACGGTGCTATAGTGAAGTAAGAAAGCAAAACGTGAGGCCCGGAATGGGGAGGAAATTATGGTACAGAGTTATCTGAAGAGGGATACGATGCTTCTTGTCGGATTCTTTATCGTCACGGTACTGATGGTATCCTGTGCGGTTCTGCTGTCCATGGGCAGCCGGAGCGAGTCTCCCCTGATCTGCGGGGCGGCGGTGCTGTGCATCGGCGGGCTGCTGTTTTCCTTTCTCACCATCGCAGGACACCTGAACACCAACGCGGAAGAACTCTACGGGGAGGAAATTCGGAATGGAAGCCAGGAATAATGCACCCGAAAAGAAACGGTCCGCGAAGGACACCTTCATGCTTCTCTCAGATATCTTCTTTGTTCTGATTCTCTGCTTTGTAATTCTTTTTTCTACCCTGGTTGTGACGAATCACATCAGCCTGAATGACTATACGGTGAACGGCTATATCCTGAGTATTCCCCTTCTTGCGGGAGTCTGTGCCGTCATCGGCGGATACTTATATTTCCTTTTATCGGTAAGCCTCAGAGGTTACCGGAAAATGGAAGAGGCATATAAATGTGCAAAGGCAAAAGAGAAGGAGGCAGACCATGGCAGTATTTCTTAATCTCGCAGCATTCATCATCAGCGGCGCAATCGCCGTCTATTTCGGCTTTGATGCTATTTCAAGCATGCGGCTCGGAGAGTAATCCCGGGAGCAGTCTTAATCCGGAGAGTGATTTATGAAAGAGAACAATGAAAGAATCCGGATGGATTCCCTTGAAGTTGCGGGGAGCCGCGACGGGCTCCCTCGACCGAAGGTCGAGGGCAGATTCGCA
>DMCD01000067.1:990-2550 GCA_003445895.1 Lachnoclostridium sp.
CCATAAAACCCTGGGACCGGTTCATGTGTGGGCCCTGGGCGTGGGCATCGTTCTGGTCGGCGAATTCATGGGGTGGAACCTGACCATCCGACAGGGCGGCACCATGTCTGCCCTCATCGGACTGTTTCTTATGAGTCTTATGTATATGGGACAGGTGATGATGGTTTCCGAGATGGCTACGGTGATGCCGGAGGCCGGGGGCCAGTACACCATGGCCAAATATCTGCTGGGGCCGCTGGCCGCATTCAACGTGGGCCTGATGGCGGTTCTGGAGTATGCCATGCTGGAGGCCGGCGATGTCATCGTCGTCGGACAGCTCTTAAATTCCCTGGACCCGGGCATCAATGTCATTGCCTTCACATTGCTGTCCCTGCTGGGTCTGGCCTGGATCAACTATCACGGCGCCCATTCTTCACTGACCATCAATTTCTTTATCACGGCGGCCGCATTTGCCACTGTCATTCTGCTGCTGTTTTCCACGAAGTTTTTCAGTCCGTCCGGATCGCTCCTGAAGCTGTCGGAGTATTCCAATGGCCTGCCCTACGGACCCCTCGGCCTTATCGCGGCCATCGGCTATTCCTGCTGGTTCTTCCTCGGCATCGAGGGTACCGCCATGGCGGCCGATGAGTGCAGAAGCGCGGGGCGAAGCGTCCCCCTGGGCGGAATGCTGGGCATCGCCACGCTCCTTACCGGCGGCACTATCACCTGGCTGGTCTCCTCCGGCCTGATGACGCCGGAGACTCTGGGAGATTCCGTCTATCCGCTGTACGATGCGGCAAAGATGACCGGCTCGAAATTCGTGTCGGCAGCCCTTTTCGTGGGCAGCATTCTGGCCTGTCTGGCCAGCGCCAACGGCTGTATCAACGACTCGGCCGAGGCCTGGTCGGCCCTCTCCAGAGACGGCCTGATCCCGAATATCTTTGCAAAGAAGCATCCGAAATTCGGATCCCACTATATCTCCATCATTTTTCTGCTGCCCATCTCGCTGGGATTTGCCATGACGGGACTGCTGGACCAGGTAGTGACCTTCTCCATCTTCTCGGCGCTGATCATCTACCTGCTGACCTGCATCATGATGTTCCGGTTCCGGAAAATGTATCCGCTGGGCACCATCAAGCGGACCTTTACGGCGCCTCTGTTCCCGATCCTTCCCATCGTGACGTTAATCATTGTCATTCTGGGCATCTTCGGACTGCACCTGAATTACGGCATCAACCTCATCGCCTGCACCCTGTTTTATTTCCTGGCCTCGGTGTGGTTTCTGGTGCGAAGATATAAATATGTGGACAAAGAGACCTTCATGAAGGCCGGCCTGGACAAATTCAGCCGGGAGATGGGGGAGTAGCGGGGCTTCAGACGGATTCCCAAAGCAGGGTTTATGTTGTATAATGCTTCTGTATAATTTCATCAAAACCAAAAAAAATGATGAAGAACTTGAAACAGTATACAAGGAGAAATAAAACATGAAAGACGCCAATCCGATACCTCAGGGAAAATATGTGCCGGCCAACCGGTTCGGACAGTTTATCTTTACCGCCGGGATGACGCCCCGGAATAACG
>DMCD01000221.1 GCA_003445895.1 Lachnoclostridium sp.
GCCCTGGGCATCCCCATGGCCATCCAGTCGGCCGCCATCAACTTCTCCAAAATCATCCTCACCTCCTGGATCAATCTCTTCGATGTGACCTATTCCGCCCTGGCAGGCATCTTCAACAAGATCAATATGATGAGCGGTGTCATCTCCGCCTCCTTCACCACCGCCGGCAGCACCATGACCGGGCAGAATCTCGCCGCCGGAAAGACAGACCGCGTCAACCGGATTCTTCTGCTGATTCTTGCCATCGGCTGCTCCTTTGCCGCGGCGGCATCCCTCGTCATGAAGCTGTGGCCGGATGCGGTCTTCTCGGTCTTCACCACCGATGAGGAGGTGCTTTCCCTTGCAGGCGTGCTCATCGTGCCCATCATCTTCAACTTCTTCGGGGCGGCGACCCGCAGTGCCAGCTTCGCCCTGATCAACGGCTCCGGCAGGCCGAAGCTGAACCTGGCCGTGGCCATCATCGACGGTGTGATCGCCCGCATCGGGCTGGCGGCTCTGCTGGGCTTTGCCCTGAAGCTGGACTGCTTCGGTTTCTGGATGGGTGACTCCCTCGCGGGCTTCATGCCCTTTCTCATCGGCAGCACCTTCTACCTCTCCGGCCGCTGGAAGGAGCGGGCGGAATAATCATCATTTTCTTCCGATGAAAAAGCTCATCCCCCGCTGTGGGAGGACGAGCTTTTTGTGTTGTTATGCTATCTTGGAGTGCAGGATTATACTGTTTTATTTTGAGAAGGTGAAGGCATCAAAAGCGCCGATCATCTCATCAGATTCAGCCCGGAAGACAAAATACACGCCGTGGATTCCGGAAACCGGCGTCTCCATCTCCGATGCGTAGGAAGCCCATCCGCGGCCGTCGGTTCCGGTCTCCTCGGCAGGCGCTGCAGAGAAGGCAACACTGCCGATCTTTGTGCCGCCCTGCTCCTCCGTGGGGGCATCCAGATACACATCCACTGCACCCTCAGGCGCATTTTCCTCCAGGGAAAGCAGCAGGCTCACGCTGACAGGCGTCTCCTCTTCGCCGAAGTCCAGATACTTGAAGCCGGCAATATTGCCGTTTCTCAGCTCGGCGATATACGTTGCATGGACCGCGTTTTCATCCCGGGTCGCCACAATATAAGGATCCACCGCTTTGCAGTCGGAGTGGACGTTGTTCTTCTCCGTTGCCGGTGCCGGATGATCCGCCGCCGGGATCAGATAGACCGTGCGGTCTGCCGCAATGGTCCGGAAGGCCGGGATGCTGCCGGCAATACCGGAGGAGGTGTACTCAAATGGGGTGATAACCGGGGTGTCGCCGTCTTTATATACCTGCACCTCGCCTGCCACCGTATGGCGGGAATAGGCGGTGCGCTGAGTCTGGCGGTGGCCGAAGAAGTACCATTTGCCGTTGATCTTCGCAAGTCCGCCGTGATTGTTGCCGTAGGCATAGACCGGGAAGTCGGTGAACACCATCTCGCCGGTCTCCGCATCACGCACGTAGCGTCCGCTGGTATCGGAGACGATGTTGCCGTGGTTGCCGGAGATCACATAGTCCAGCTCCGGATAGGTCTCCTCCACCCCGTTCTCGCCGAAGTGCCAGGTCCCGTTCATCAGGTCATCCGTCCAGAGCCAGCCGAGGCCGGAATTGTACCAGCTGCCGTCCATTCCCACGTCATAGCTGACATAGAAGTAGACATAGCAGCCCAACTCGTCCACCCAGCCCTGCAGGGACGGGCCCTCATAAATCGGCAGGTAGGACCGGGCGTCATTGGGCAGCCAGCTGATGGCTTCAATGCCGTCTCCGTCGGTGAGGTCCTTCTTCAGCTGGAAGAGCACACCGATATGGCTCATGCCGGAATGATAGTCATCCGCAGCCACTGCCGCTTCGATTTCCGGATAGTTGTTGTATACGGTTTTCATGCAGGAGCCCGCGATATAGAACGTGCCGTCCTTATCAATCCAGATGGACGGGTCGTAGGCCGCCTTGACGGAGATGAACCATTCGCCCTCATCCTCCGGCCACGGCCCGCAGGGGTTGTCCGCCACGCGCAGCACGGAATAGGCGTTGAACTCGTTGGAGATCATCCAGTAGGTATCCGTGTTCACATCATAGGCACAGTCCGGTGCAAAGAGTCCTACGGTGGCTCCGGAGGTGGCCTTCACCTCTCCGTTTTCGTCCATCACGGTCAGGTACTCACCCTCATACCGCCAGTCGGAAAGATCGTAAACCGGGGCGGAATAGAGCAGATAGTTAAATCCGCAGGAGCCGATGCCCGTGTCATCGTGTGAGCCGTAAATGTAGCAGCGCCATTCATTGTCTGCCTTGGACCAGTACACCTGGGGCTCCGGATCCGGAATATGCTCCCATGTGGGCAGCAGCGGGTTGAAGGCCCCGGCCTGATCAACCGGTTCGCCCGTTTTGGGGTTCACCTCATAGACCAGCGGATCCATGGTATAGCTGTACTCATCACCGCAGTCCTCACAGACATAGTGGCGATATCCGCCTTCTGTGTCGGTGGCTTCATAGCTGTCCGGCTGCAGGCGGTAATGGTGCTCAAACTCATGGTGCCTGAACACCGGCAGCGGCTGCTCCTTCTTTGCCGCCATAGCACCCGCCGGCAGTATCGTCACCAGCAGCGACAGGCAGAG
>DMCD01000198.1 GCA_003445895.1 Lachnoclostridium sp.
TTTACCCCGATTGTAGATGATCCCTATATGTTCGGACAGATCGCGGCGGCCAACGCGCTGAGCGATGTCTACGCCATGGGCGGTGTGCCGAAGGTGGCGCTGAATATCGTGGGATTCCCCAACTGCCTGGACCCGTCCATTCTGGGAGATATCCTGGCGGGCGGTGCGGACAAGGTGAAGGAGTCGGGAGCAGTCCTGGTGGGCGGTCATTCCGTGCAGAATGACGAGCCCCAGTACGGACTCTGCGTGTCCGGCTTCGTGCATCCTGATAAGATCTGGAAGAATTACGGCGCAAGGCCGGGGGATGCGCTGATCCTGACAAAGCAGATCGGAAGCGGCATTATCAATACCGCGGCGAAGGGCGAGATGGTGTCGGAAGAAGCGCTTTCCGAGGCGGTCACCGTGATGCGGTCCCTGAACCGCTATGCCGCCGAGGCGGTGAGAGATATGGAAGTCCACGCCTGCACCGACATTACCGGCTTCGGGCTTCTGGGCCACTGCCGGGAGATGGCGGAGGCGAGCGACGGGACGCTGGTACTGGATTCCTCGAAGATTCCGATGATCGCCGATGCCCTGGATTATGCCTCCATGGGTCTGGTGCCGGCGGGCGCCTATAGAAACCGCGGATATACGATGAAGCAGGTTATGGCCGACGGCGTGCCGGAGGCCGTGATGGATGTGCTTTACGATCCCCAGTCGTCCGGCGGACTTCTGATCAGTGTGCCGGAAGAACAGGCGCAGGAAGTCATGCGCAGACTGGTGGAAAAGAAGCTGGAAACGAAAGCGGCCATCATCGGAAAAGTGGTGCCGCAGGAAGAGAAAAACCTGATTGTGTTCTGACGAAAGGTTTTGGATATGATCGATAAAGGTGCACTTTACCGCAGTATACCGAAAGTAGATATTCTTCTGGAGAAGCCGGAGATTATAGAAGCTTCAGAGAAGTACGGACACGGCATCGTGATGGATGCCATACGGGAGCAGACCGATGTGCTGCGGAAAAGAATCGGCGAACTGGCGGACGGGTCTGCAGAAGAAAAGAGCACAGGCAAAGGGGCCAAAGCAGCTGCAGGAGCTGCCGGGAAGGCCGAAGAGGCGCTGAAAGCTGCCATTGAAAACCTGGTGCCGGATATCTGCGCCCGGGTGAAGGCGCTCCATACGCCGAAGGTCCGGAAGGTGATCAACGGAACGGGAACGATTCTTCACACCAACCTGGGAAGAGCGCCCATCAGCAGGAGCCAGGCGGAAAAGCTGATTGATATCGTGACCGGGTATTCCAACCTGGAATATGACCTGGAGAAGGGCGCCAGAGGCGAGCGGTATTCCCATTTTGAGGCCCTCCTCTGCAGACTGACAGGGGCGGAGGCCGCCATGGTGGTCAATAACAACGCTGCCGCCGTGATGCTGATCTTAAACACGATGGCAAAGGGCGGCGAGGTTGTGGTATCCCGCGGCGAGCTGGTGGAGATCGGCGGAAAGTTCCGCGTGCCCGATGTGATGGAACAGAGCGGCGCAGCGCTGGTGGAGGTGGGAACCACCAACAAGACCCACCTGGCAGACTATGAGGACGCCGTCACCGAAGAAACGAAGGCATTTCTGAAGGTCCATACCAGCAATTACCGTATTGTGGGCTTTACCGAATCGGTGCCGATTGCGGATCTGAAGCCGCTGGCGGAAAAGCACGGGATCCCCGTGATAGAGGACCTGGGAAGCGGCGTGCTGGTGGATTTGTCAAAGTACGGCATTACCTATGAGCCGACGGTCCAGGATTCCATCCGGGCCGGCGCCGACGTGGTCTGCTTCAGCGGCGACAAGCTTTTGGGCGGCCCCCAGGCGGGCATCATCATCGGAAAGAAAAAGTATATTCAGCAGATGAAGAAAAACCAGCTGACCCGTGCCCTCCGGGTGGACAAGTTCACGGTGACGGCGCTGGAGCTGGTACTCCTGGAGTATCTCCGGGAGGAGAATGCGAAGGAGAATATTCCGGTGCTCCGGATGATTACGGAGAGCGCAGAATCCACCGAAAAGCGGGCCGGGAAACTGGCAGACCTTCTGCGAAAAGCCTGCGCCGGAATTGAAATCAGCACCGAAGTCTGCGAATCCCAGATTGGCGGCGGATCCCTGCCGCTGGAGCGGATTAAGAGCACGGCGGTGGTGATAAAACCGAAGGAGGGCAGCGCTGCAAAGCTGGAGCGGAAGATGCTGCAGATGCCGGTGCCCATCGTGGGGAGAACCTCAGAGGACGCCATCCACCTGGATGTGAGGACCCTGAACGATGAAGATTTTGTACAGATTGCAGAGATGTTTGGCAATGTACTCAGTGATGGATTGAGACAGAATTCCTGAAAAGAATCCGGGAAGCAGGCATTATGAAGCATATCATTATCGGTACGGCAGGACATATTGATCACGGCAAAACCACGCTCATCCGGGCGCTGACGGGCCGCAACACGGATCGTCTGCAGGAAGAGCAGAAGCGCGGCATTACCATCGAGCTTGGGTTTACCTGGTTTGACATGAAGGACGGCACAAGATGCGGCATCATCGATGTGCCGGGCCATGAGAAGTTCGTCGGAAACATGGTTTCCGGCGTAGTCGGCATGGACCTGGTTATCATGGTGGTGGCGGCCGACGAGGGTATCATGCCCCAGACCGTGGAGCATCTGGATATCCTGGAGCTTCTGGGCATTCAGAAGACCATTCTTGTGCTGAACAAGTGTGACCTGGTGGATGAAGAATGGCTGGAGCTGATGGAGGAAGAGACCAGGGAGAAGCTTCAGGGCACCATTATGGAGCATGCCCCCATCGTCCGCGTGTCTGCCGCCACCGGGGAAGGCATCGAGGAGCTGAAGGATGTCATCCTGAACATGGTGAAAAACGAGGTGGAGGAGAGGGATGTGAACAGCATTCCGAGATTGCCCATCGACCGGGTATTTACCATCTCCGGCTTCGGCACCATCGTCACGGGAACGTTGATCTCCGGGACCATCAATAAGAGCGATACCCTGGAGCTGTTCCCGATAGGAAAAGAGTGTAAGATCCGAGGTATCCAGGTCCATGAGAAGGACCAGGAGAAGTGCGAGGCGGGACAGCGCGTAGCCATCAATATCGCCAATATCCGCAAGGAAGACATATACCGGGGCTGCGTTATCGCGCCCATCGGAAGCATGCAGCCCACCGACCGGGTGGATGT
>DMCD01000232.1:0-316 GCA_003445895.1 Lachnoclostridium sp.
GTGGACATTCTGAATCTGGCCTATAATATGTTCTCCCAGGGTATCGACCCGCAGCTGGAGATCAGCGATATCAATCACATCGTGGAGGTGTGCGAGCGGTGCACCAAGATGCCGGTGGATGACCGGAAGCCCTATGCGGGAAAACTGGTCTTTACCGCCTTCTCCGGATCCCATCAGGACGCCATCAGCAAGGGAACCGCAGCGCTGGCCCAGCGCAATGACGGCATCTGGGAAGTGCCCTATCTGCCCATCGATCCGGCAGACATCGGCCGCAAGTACGAGCCGGTGGTGCGCATCAACAGCCAGTCCGGCAAGG
>DMCD01000232.1:374-4880 GCA_003445895.1 Lachnoclostridium sp.
GGGCGGCGTCGCCTTTGTCATGGATACCTATTACGGATTCAAGCTTCCGAAGGGAATGCACAAGGAGTTTGCGGATATCATCCAGGCCGATGCAGAGCGTCAGGGCGAGGTAGCACCGCAGCAGATCATGGCCGAGTTCAAGAAAAACTATGTGGACCGCAAGGAGCCGATTCACTTCCGGAAGTGTCAGATTATCGACAAGGAATTCGAGGGCGGCGCATTTATGACGGTGGCAAATCTTATCTTTACGGATCACGGCGGTGAGAGAAGCGTGGAGGGTACCGGAAACGGACCGATCGACGCGGTGAAGCGGGCGCTGGAGAAGTCTCTTGGCATCCAGATCAAGGTGCTGGATTACAGCGAGCACGCGCTGACCACCGGTTCCGAGGCTCAGGCTGCCTCCTACATCCACCTGATGGATCAGAAGACAGGCAAGGCCACCTACGGCGTGGGCATCAGCTCCAACATCACCAGAGCATCCTTCCGCGGTATTTTCAGTGCGGTCAACCGTCTGTTCTACACGGAAGAGTAAACCGTACAGATGTGTGCGTAATACAGAACAAGCGGCCCGGAGCCATACACTCCGGGCCGCTTGTTATTCATAAGAAAAAATGGTAGACTGTTACAGTACCAGACCGCTTCCGTGGGTAAAGGGATTCGGGGCATTGATGACCAGGATTTTTACGACACGGTTGGTTTCATTCACCCAGTGGTGTGGGTCCTCCGAATGGATCTGGACGCTGTCACCGGGATTGAGGAAATACTTGTTGCCGTTCAGATGAACGGTGAGAATTCCCTCCAGTACGTAGATATATTCTTCTCCCTCGTGCTGATTCATGACCAGATCTTTCAGGTCTTCTTCGGCATTGGGCATGAGGTCAAAGATACGGGGCAGACAGATGAAGTCCGAAGCCTGGCCGTTGGGCAGGTACTGGATGATCTGCGGGGCCACCTGGGAGCAGCGGAGCGAAAAGCTTCGGCTTATGGGAGAAGATTCCGGCTGCTGATCGGCATCAAAGAAGGCGGAGAGGCTGACATCCAGGATCTCAGCCAGCTTGGCCAGCGAATCGATGGCGATGGAAGAGAGTCCCCGCTCCAGCTGTGACAGGAAACCGATGGAGAGACCGGACATCTCGCTCAGCTGTTTCAGGGTGAGTTTCTTGGAGGTGCGCAGGGCTTTCACCCGTGCACCGATACTGGCTTTGTGGTCCATACTGTTGCTCCTTCTGGCGGCAGAACAGGCTACTGCCGGTTATTTTCAGTACATTTACTACTCAATATACAGGAATAACCATAGAACGTCAAGTTGTCAGGAGTGCGATGGACAGTATCAATTTAAATCAGCAGAACGTCACAGCGCTGAAAAACCGATTTGACCTGGTAACCAGGATGGGCCGGGATATGCTGACAAACGGCAGCGAGATATTCCGGACCAAACAGGCAATGCACATCGCAGCCCGCAGAATGGGGCTGGAAGAATTTGAGGTCTACCTGCTCACCAACGGCATTTTTGCCACCATGTCCCTGGAGGGAAAGCTCTATTCCAGCAGGATTTTCCAGGTGCCGCTCTCCCCGATCATGCTGAACCGGGTGGATGAGCTGAACGCTCTTTCCCGAAGAATCGGGGAAGGGGCATGCAGCCCGGAGGAGGTTTCGCAGGAGCTGGACCGGATTGAGGCGATACCCATGCCGGCCCCCGGCGTTCAGGTATTCGGGGCCGGAATCGGAAGTCTCGGATTCTGCTATCTTTTCCGCGGAACGGTGGCGGATTCCTTCGTGGCGCTCACAGCGGGCCTTTTGCTGTGGGCTTTTGTGCTGTGGGTACTCCGGGATGTGATACCCTCCAAGCCGATGCGCACTTCCGCGGCAGCCTTTTTTGTGGCGTTCCTGGTCTGCCTCATGTACCGGCTGGGCTGGGGAGACAGCCTGGACAGCATCATGATCGGCGCGATTTTCCCGCTGGTGCCGGGTGTGCCGCTGACCAATGCCTTCCGGAATTTTACGGAGAATGATTATCTGTCCGGCCTGATCCGCCTGATTGACACCCTGCTTACCGCGGGGGCGCTGGCAGTGGGCGTTGGTGCCGCCATTGGCCTGGCCATGCGTCTGGGCCTGCTTGTCTGAGGGGATAATGTATGAACTTGACTGAGATTCTGATGCAGGTGCTGATGGCCTTTATCGGGTCCTTCGGCTTTTCCATCCTGTTTGCGGCACCGCAGCGGCTCTGGGGCTGGTGCGGTTTTACCGGCGCCTTCAGCTGGGGAATCTATCTGTTTATCGGCCGCTATCTGCAGATGCCGGTGGTGGGAACCTTTGTGGCGACGGTGCTTCTGACGATTGTCTGCCGCTATCTCGCGGTGTTTCTGCGGGCCACCACCACGGTGTTTCTGGTCTGCGGCATTTTCCCGCTGGTGCCGGGGGCAAGCGTTTATTATATGGCTTATGCCCTGGTGGCGGGCATGGACATGACCGCCCTGGAACGGGGGCTTGACTGCATCAAGCTGGCGCTGGCCATCGGCGTGGGCATCGGCTTCGGGTACTGCCTGCCGGCGAAGATGTTCGGCTGGCGCAAGATAGCGGAAGTATGGAATGAAAAATCATGAAGAATGCTGAATTAAAGACATATACACTGGCCTGCGGGGATATCCTTCCCTACTATTCGGTCCCGGCCCTGGAGGCGCTGCCCATGGTGCGCCATGTGATTGCCACCCGGGGCGGCGGGGTGAGCGAGGGGATCTTCCGATCCATGAATCTGAGCTTTTCCCGGGGGGATAAGGAAGAGGCGGTGCGGGAGAACTTCCGGCGCATCTCCGAGGTTCTCGGTATCCCGGAGGATCATTTTGTATTTACGGACCAGACCCATACGGTCAATGTGCGGACGGTGACCGAAGAAGATGCCGGGAAGGGGCTGACCCGCGCCCGGGATTATACGGATACGGACGGGCTTATCACCGATGTGCCCGGCATGGCGCTGGGCGCCTTTTTTGCGGACTGTGTGCCGATCCTCTTTGCGGATCCGGTCCGCAGAGCCATCGGCATATCCCATTCCGGCTGGCGGGGAACCGCGGGACGGATGGGGGAAGTGACCATCCTTCGCATGATATCGGAGTTCGGGTGCGACCCGAAGGATATTATCTGTGCCGTGGGACCCTCCATCTGTGAAAAGTGCTATGAGATCGGCGAGGATGTGGCGGAGCAGTTCCGGGAGACCTTCGCGGGCGACGTTTGCGGAATTCTCCGGGAGACCGGCGGAGGAAAGTATCATCTGGACCTCTGGGAGGCCAACCGGCGGATCCTTATAGAAGCGGGAGTGCTTCCAGACCATGTGACGGTGATGGGGGTGTGCACCTGCTGTCATCCGGAGGAGCTGTTTTCCCACAGGGCCAGCCACGGCAGG
Organism: Lachnoclostridium sp.; assembly: GCA_003445895.1. GTDB lineage: Bacteria > Bacillota > Clostridia > Lachnospirales > Lachnospiraceae > Clostridium_R. Next base: position 3,772 of record DMCD01000232.1, read on the forward strand.
CGCGGCAATCTGGGGGCATTCATCGCGCTCAGAGAACCATAGAACAGGCAGGGGGACCTGGATATGAAATATGATTTTACAACCCTTCCCGACCGGCGCGGGAAGGATGCGCTGGCCATCGACAGCCTGGGAAAGATGCCGGGTTTTGCGCCCGACCTGCCGAAGGAAGGCTTCGATGCAATTCCCATGTGGGTTGCGGATATGAACTTTGTGACCTTTCCACGGATTCCTGAGGCCATCATCGCCCGGGCGTCCCATCCGGCCTTTGGCTACTTCGGGGCAGCGGAAGGGTATTATGACCGGATCATCGGCTGGCAGAAGAAGCGCAACGGCGTAAAAAACCTGAAGGAAGAGCATATCGGCTATCACAACGGCGTTCTCGGCGGCGTGGTCTCTGCGCTGCGCGTGCTGTGCGCTCCCGGGGATACGGTGCTGATCAATTCTCCCACCTATGTGGGGTTTCGCAAAACCCTTGCGGATAACGGATATCATTCGGCGGTAAGCCCTCTTGTACGGGATGAGAAGGGCGTCTGGCGCATGGACTTCGGGGATATGGAGGAGAAGCTTCGGAAGAACCACATCCATACCGCCATTCTCTGCTCACCCCACAATCCCTGCGGACGGGTGTGGGAGGAATGGGAGCTTTCCCGGCTGATGGAGCTTTACCGGAAGTATGACGTGTATGTCATCTCCGATGAAATCTGGTCGGATATTATTCTGGACGGACACCGGCACATCCCGACCCAGTCGGTTTCGGAGGATGCCGCGATGCGCACCGCAGCGCTGTACGCGGTGACCAAGACTTTTAATCTGGCGGGACTGGATGCCAGCTATGATATCATATATAATCCGAGAATCCGGGACATGGTGCGGAGGGAAGCCGCAAGGACCCGGTATGATTCGATGAATGTGCTCTCCATGCACGCCCTGATGGCTGCCTACGGGGAGGACGGGGATGTCTGGGTGGATGAACTCTGCCGGACACTCACGGAGAATACCCGGTTTGCGGTAAAGTTTCTTGCGGAGCACGCGCCGGAAATAAAGTGCGCACAGCCCGAGGGAACCTATATGCTGTTCCTGGACTGCGCTGACTGGCTTAAGAGCCGGCA
>DMCD01000017.1 GCA_003445895.1 Lachnoclostridium sp.
TATATGGATTTTTTGCTGGAAGGAATACTTGCGGTAACGCCGCAGCAAATTGTAATGTACATTGTCGGCGCCCTTCTCATCTGGCTGGCGATCGAGAAGGAATATGAGCCGGCGCTTCTTCTGCCCATGGGCTTCGGCGCGATTCTCGTGAATCTTCCGCTGAGCGGCGTGATCAATCAGACCATGCAGGGCATCGGAGAAACCCAGGGAATCATCGAGTGGCTGTTTAAGACCACCATCGAGGCCTCGGAGGCCCTGCCGGTTCTCCTGTTTATCGGCATCGGCGCCATGATCGATTTCGGCCCCCTGCTGTCCCAGCCGGTTATGTTTCTCTTCGGCGCTGCGGCCCAGTTCGGCATCTTCTTTGCCATCTGTCTCGCAACGCTGCTTGGATTTGACTTAAAAGATGCCGCATCCATCGGCATCATCGGTGCGGCCGACGGCCCCACCTCCATTCTGGTCTCCCAGATTCTGCATTCGAGATATGTGGGTGCCATCGCCGTGGCAGCCTATTCCTACATGGCTCTGGTGCCGATCATTCAGCCCTTTGCCATCCGTCTGGTGACCACAAAGAAGGAACGCTGCATCCGCATGCAGTATAACTCCAAGGCTGTGACAAGAAAGACCAGAATTCTCTTCCCGATCATCACCACCATCATCGTGGGCCTCATTTCCCCGGCCTCCGTGGCCCTGGTAGGCTTTCTGATGTTCGGAAATCTGCTCCGGGAGTGCGGCGTGCTGAACAATCTCTCCAATACGGCGCAGAACGAGCTGGCAAACCTCATCACCCTGCTGCTGGGCATCACCATCTCCTTCAGCATGCGGGCGGAGGAGTTTGTCCGGGTGGATACCCTGATGATTCTGGGCATCGGCCTGGTGGCATTTGTATTTGATACCATCGGCGGTGTACTGTTTGCCAAGTTTCTGAACCTGTTCCTGAAGAACAAGATCAACCCGATGGTCGGCGCAGCCGGCATCTCGGCCTTCCCGATGTCTTCCCGAGTGGTTCAGAAGATGGCGGTGCAGGAGCAGCCGGGCAACATCATTCTGATGCATGCGGCGGGAGCCAATGTTTCCGGCCAGATCGCATCGGTTATCGCCGGAGGCCTTGTCATCAAGCTGGTCACCGCGGTACTTTGATTTTCAATATAAGTAGGAGGATAAACCATGAATCCTGAGACAATGGCGAATTTCATGACAGCGCTTAAGATTATGGGACAGGGCATGGGCGGCATTTTTGTGGTCGTTGTCCTGATTACCCTGGTGGTTCTGGCGCTGCAGAAGCTGAAATAATGGAACGAGAGAATCCGTCAGGATTCTTTCATTTATTTACATCCTTGTTAAGTTCATTGCTTTTCGAAATCCGGATGAGTATACTGAAAAAGTCAGCGAACCATGACCCATTCGAAACATCATGCAGCATATGCAGAGAACAGAACGAGGAAAAAACATGATCCGAAAGAACATAATTCATACCGTTGCGGGAGTCATCGCCGCGGCCCTGATGGTTGCGGCTCCGATATTCAGTCTGGTAACCTTTGCAGGACCGTCCGACGATCCGGTCATCCAGGCACCCCATGTGGGGCCGGGAGAGGACGAGGAAGAATATGCGCAGGCACTGGCCGACTGGGCCCAGGCCATCGCGCAGAATGCCGGCTCCGCGGTCAACCGGAGCGTGCCGGCGGCCGTGCTTGCCGAGGGCAATTATTATGACCTCCCGAATGCAAAACCGATGGCTGCGGCCATTGATATGTATTCTTACGATATGATGGTCCATGACCTGAATAACATGAAACAGACCTATCCGAGCCTGGTAAAGCTTCAGAGCATCGGAACTTCCCTGGACGGCAGAACCATCTACGATGTCATCATCGGCAATCAGAATGCTTCGAAAAAGATTCTGATTCAGGCAGGCATCCACGGGAGAGAGTATATCGTCAGTACCGTCGCTATGCAGCAGATTGACGCCCTTCTGAACGGTGCGGCAAACGGCGGCACGTTCAACGGCATGCCGGTGTCCGAGATGCTGCAGAAGGTCTGCTTCCACTTTGTTCCCATGGCGAACCCGGACGGCGTTTCCATCAGCCAGTTCGGCGAGGCGGGCGTGAAGAATGCGAAGTTCCGCGAGATCATGCAGAACGGCTTTGCCATGGATACGGCTACAGGTCGGGCCGGCGGAGCAGATTACGCCACCTACCTCACCCGGTGGAAGGGCAATGCCGCGGGTGTTGATGTAAACCATAACTTTGACGCCAACTGGGGCGAGATTATCGACGCAGGCTACGGCCGCGCCGTGGGCTGGAAGGGTGCGAACCCGCTGTCCGAGCCGGAATCCAAGGCCCTGGCCAATCTGTCCTACAGCAACAAGTTTGACGCGACGCTCAGCTACCATTCCACGGGCAGCATTCTCTACTGGGATACCGCCAACAACCGGTCCGCTCAGACCTCCTATGAGATTGCCTCTCTGGTCCATGACATCTCCGGCTACAGCATCATGGGAAGCGTCGGACACGGCGGCTATAAGGACTGGATGCAGAAGATTTCCACGGTTCCGAGTCTCACCGTAGAGATGGGAACCAGCGTATGCCCGGTGAATTTTGCGGAGTATCCGGAAATCTGGCAGAGAACCAAGGCCATTCCCGGCATCATCGCAGAATATGTGCTGAAGCACTAATGCGCATCCGGATGAAGGCTTGGGAATGAAGAAACACGGAATGAAAACCGAATAAGAAATACAGACCGCCGCGGTCTGCCGGGAAGGGATGATTCCGGGCAGAAGCGGCGGCTTTTTTTGGCCGGGAACTTCCCGAACTATTGTCAGCCAACCGGATATTTGGTAAGATATTCTGATGTCATCTGTTTCATACATTTGAGAGGGGGCTCAATATGACAGAAGATTTAAACCGCAATTATACGGAGATTCTCCGGGCGGAGCTGGTTCCGGCCATGGGATGTACGGAACCCATTGCGATCGCCTACGCGGCGGCAAAGGCAGCGCAGGTTCTCGGGAAAAAACCGGAGCATCTGAAGATTACCTGCTCAGGAAACATTATTAAAAATGTAAAGGGCGTGACGGTACCCAATTCCGGCGGACAGAAGGGAATTGAGACCGCGGCGGTTTTAGGGGCCATCGGAGGAGACGCCGATAAGGAACT
>DMCD01000266.1 GCA_003445895.1 Lachnoclostridium sp.
GCGGCGTCATCCGGAGCCTGGGACGGGTTGACAGGGGAGATGCCTTCCTGGATACCAACGGACTGGAGAAGGCCCGGGGAATCACGATTTTCTCCAAGCAGGCCATTCTCACCCTGGGAGACCGGGAGGTGACCCTTCTGGACACGCCGGGCCACGTGGATTTTTCCGCGGAGATGGAGCGTACGCTCCAGGTGCTGGATTACGCGGTTCTTCTGGTAAGCGGTTCCGAGGGAGTGCAGGCGCACACAGAGACTCTGTGGCGTCTGCTTTCGCGTTACGGGATTCCGGTGTTTGTATTTGTGAATAAGATGGACCTGACCGACCGCAGCCAGGCGGACCTCATCGATGAGATGAAGCGGGTTTTGGGCGGAAGCTTCGTGGACTTCACGGAGGATGACACGGAGGAATTCTTTGAGAATGCCGCCACCTGCGGGGAGGCGGAGCTGGAGGAATTCCTGGAGACAGGTTCTGTGGATGCGGAGAGGCTGAGAGCAGCCATTCTCCGGAGGGATCTGGTGCCCTGCTTCTTCGGGTCGGCCCTGAAGGATACGGGAGTGGCGGAGTTTCTGCAGGGTCTGGAGAAATACATGGTTTCCCCGGCCTACGGGGAGGCCTTCGCCGCAAAGGTATATAAAATTGAGCGGGACAGCGACGGGAAGCGGATGACTTTTATGAAGCTTACCGGGGGAAATCTTTCCGTCCGCGACGAGATCGACGGGGAGAAGGTGAGCGGCATCCGGATCTATTCCGGGGAGAAATTCCGCGCCGTGACAACCGCGGAGGCGGGAACGGTGTGCGCCGTTCTGGGACTTACCTCCACCCGGCCCGGCATGGGGCTGGGCGAAGAGAAGGATTCCGAGCTTCCGGTGCTGGAGCCGGTCATGACCTACCGGCTGATGCTGCCGGAGGAGATGGATGCAGCCAAGGCGATGCCGAAGCTTCGCGAGGTGGAGGAAGAGATTCCGGAGCTTCACATGGTCTGGGACGAGGAGAAAAAGGAAATCCACGCCCAGATTATGGGCGCGGTGCAGATGGAGATTCTGCAGTCCATCCTGCCGGAGCGGTTAGGATGCGCCGTCCGCTTCGGAGAGCGGTCCATCGTGTACCGGGAGACCATCAATGATACGGTGGAGGGCGTGGGACACTTTGAACCCCTCAGGCACTACGCGGAGGTCCATCTGCTGATGGAGCCCTCGGAGCGGGGATCCGGTCTCACCTTTGCCGATGACTGCAGCACCGATACTCTGGCCACCAACTGGCACAGACTGATTCTGACCCACCTGGCGGAGCGGGAGCACCGAGGCGTGCTCATCGGCGCCCCTATCACGGATATCAAGATCACGCTGGTGTCCGGCAGAGCCCATATCAAGCACACCGAGGGCGGAGACTTCCGGCAGGCTGTCTACCGGGCGGTCCGGCAGGGGCTGATGCAGGCGGAATCCGTGCTGCTGGAGCCCTGGTACAACTTCCGGCTGGAGATTCCGGAAACCTATGTGGGACGGGCCATGACGGACCTGGGGCGAATGGAGGCAAAGTTCGAGATGCCGGTGCAGGAGCGGGGGCTGGCCATCATCGCCGGCAGAGCGCCGGTCAGCACCATTGATCCCTACCAGGCGGAGGTGATCGCCTACACCGCGGGCCGCGGAAGACTCATTTGTTCTGCCGGCGGCTACGATATCTGCCATAACCCGGAGGAGGTGCTGGAACAGTCCGCCTACGACCCGGAACTGGATCTGCGCAATCCCTCGGGTTCCGTATTCTGTACCCACGGGGCGGGATTCTATGTGCCCTGGAACGAAGTGAAGGACTATATGCATCTGGAAAGCTGCTTTTCATCGCGGGCAGGACAGCTGAAGGATACCGCGGATGTGGAGACGGCTGCGCTTACCAGGCAGGGAGGCGACGAGCGGGCAAGGAGCGGGGAAGAGGTCTGGCTCGGCACCGAGGAGATCGATGCTATCCTGGACCGCACCTATAACGCCAACCGGAAACCCGAGGAGGGTGCCGGCAGAAACCGCTGGGGCGCCCGCAGGAAGAAAGTATCCGACACGGAGACCGTGATAGCGGCAAAACCGGCGGGAACCGGGTCCGGAACGGGATCCGTCAAAAAGCCGGCAGGGCCGAAGTACCTCCTGGTGGACGGCTACAATACCATCTTTGCCTGGCCGGAATTAAACGACCTGGCGCAGACAAACATCGACAGCGCCAGAGACCGGCTCCTGGATATCATGTGCAATTACCAGGGGTACACAAAGTACTGTGTCATCGTGGTATTTGACGCTTACCGGGTGCAGGGGCACAATACGGAATACTTTGATTACCGGAACATCCATGTGGTCTACACAAAGACGGCGGAGACGGCGGATCAGTATATCGAGAAGTTTTCCCATGAGCATGCAAAGCGCTACGACGTGACGGTGGCCACCTCCGACGGCCTCGAGCAGATCATCGTGCGGTCCCAGAACGCCGCCGTGCTTTCTGCGAGAGACCTGATGGAAGAGATGAAGCGCACCGACACCCTCATCCGGGAGAACATCGGACAGAAAGAGCTGGGAATGAAAAACCGGCCCTTTGAGGGAATCATTTCCCCGGAAACCGGGGAGAAATAGAGGAAGAAATGCCGGAAAATGGCGCAGATACTTGGAATTCTGCGCATTTCCCCTTGCATTCCCGAAAGATGTGTGTTATTATCCATACGATAACTAAATGATGATTATGCAGAGAGTGGGCGCAAGTCCACTCTTTAATTTATGCGCGGGCACTGAGCCATGCACAGACAAACCGCAGGGTGCTCGCTGTGCGCATGGCGAAGAAGACAG
>DMCD01000151.1:0-677 GCA_003445895.1 Lachnoclostridium sp.
TAGGAAACATTGTAGGGCTGCTTATCGCACTCGCCCTTGTAGGACTTATAGGTCGGGGCAGCATCGCCTCTCTTATAGAGTCCGTGCTGGGAATCCAGCACCAGGCTGTAGGTACCCTTCTTCGGTACGCCTACCTTATAGTCCGGACGATCCATGGGCGTGAAGTTGATGACGAAGAGCAGATTCTTCTTGCCGGTTTCATCGCGGCGGATGAAGGAGAAGATGCTGCGGTCGGCGTCATCCGGATTGATCCACTCAAAGCCCCGGTAGTCATTGTCCAGGCGGTAGAGGCAGGGATACTTCTGGTAGAGATGCAGGAGGCCGGAAACGAAGTTCTGGAGATCCTTGTGGAGCGGCTCATCGGTCAGATGCCAGTCCAGAGATACCTTCTCATCCCACTCATGCCACTGGGCGAAATCCTGGCCCATGAAGAGAAGCTTCTTGCCCGGATGTCCCAGCATGAAGGCGTATCCTGCCTTCAGGTTGGCGAACTTGTCCTCATAGATGCCCGGCATCTTGTTGATCATCGAACACTTCAGGTGAACCACCTCATCGTGGGAGAGCACCAGAATGTAGTTTTCGCTGGTCATATAGGAGATGCTGAAGGTCATCTTATTGTGGTTGAACTTGCGGAAATAGGGATCTAACTTCATGTATTCCAGGAAGTCGTGCATCCA
>DMCD01000151.1:792-3070 GCA_003445895.1 Lachnoclostridium sp.
GGCCATGCCGTGGATTCCTCGGCGATGATGAAGGTGCCGTCCTTTCTTCCGCGGATAAGGGAGTTCAGATGCTTGAAGAACTCGATGGCCTCGAGGTTTTCATTGCCGCCGTACTTGTTGGCGACCCACTGGCCGTCCCGGCGGCCGTAATCCAGGTACAGCATGGAAGCGACAGCGTCCACGCGCAGGCCGTCGATGTGATATTCATCCAGCCAGTAGAGGGCATTGGCCCGGAGGAAATTGGCCACCTCATTCATCTCATAATTGAAGATCTTGGTGCCCCAGTCCGGGTGTTCTCCCTTGCGGGTGTCCGGGTGCTCATACAGAGGCTGTCCGTCAAAATCCGCAAGGCCGTGGGCATCTCTCGGGAAGTGGGCCGGAACCCAGTCCAGAATGACGCCGATGCCCTTCTTGTGCAGATAGTTGACAAAATACATGAATTCCTTCGGGCTGCCGTAGCGGGAGGTGGGGGCATAGTAGCCGGTTACCTGATAACCCCAGGATCCGTCAAAGGGATGCTCGGCAATGCCCATGAGCTCCACGTGGGTGTAGCCCATCTCCAGGACATAGTCGGCCAGCTCGTGGGCAGCTTCCATATAATTATAGTAGCCGTCCTTCTCTTCGCGCATCTTCTTGCGCCAGGAACCGATGTGGCATTCATAGATGGCCATGGGGGACTTTATAATGTCGTTTTTTGCCCGCGCGCTCATCCACTTGTCATCGCCCCAGGCAAATCCGGAGATGTCCGCGGTTTTGGACGCGGTGCCCGGACGGTATTCGGCAGAATAGCCGTAGGGGTCGGCCTTGTAAAGAATCTCACCGGCCTTTGTGGTGATGGCGTATTTATAGAGCTGTCCCGCCTGCAGGCCGGGAACGAAGACTTCGTAGATACCGCTGTCGGCCAGCAGCGTCATGGGCGTGGCTTCCGTATTCCAGCCGTTGAAATCGCCTACAAGATGAACAGCCGCCGCGTGCGGCGCCCAGACAGCGAAGTGATAGCCGGCCTGGCCCCGGTAAATGGTCGGGTGCGCGCCCAGCTTGTTGTAGATTTTATAATGCCGGCCTTCACCGAACAGGTAGCGGTCCAGCTCGCCGATGATTCCGATGCCCATGGGCTTATTCGATTTGGAAGATCGGGTCTTCTTTTCAACACTTGTATCCACGGAAAATCCTCCTTATGTAGTCGTTGATTATACAGATAATTCTAACATTTACCACGGTGGTGGGTCAATGGTATCGCAGATATTTGTGGGAAAAGCGAGGTATGAGTGTTTTGTCTTTTTCTTCATTCTGTATTATGATAACAGGAGCAGAAATCACAGACAGGGAAAGAGGGAGGAATGGGAAATGTATGAGCTGATTCAGGTATCGGACCATGCCTATTATATCCAGTGTCCCGCAAAGATGGGGCTTGCGGTTTCCGAGGGCGGCCGGGCTTATCTTATCGACAGCGGCAATGACCGGGATGCGGGAAAGAAGGTTAAGAAGATTCTGGACGGGAACGGCTGGGTTCTGGATGCCGTTTATAATACCCATTCCCACGCGGATCATATCGGCGGAAACCAGTATCTCCAGGCCCAGACGGGCTGCAGGATATTCGCTCCGGGAATAGAGCGGGATTTTACCGCGCATCCGGTGCTGGAACCCTCCTTTCTGTACGGCGCAAATCCGCCGAAGGCGCTCCGGCACAAGTTTCTGATGGCAAAGGAGAGCAGCGCGGAGCTTCTTTCGGAGGACGTTCTTCCGGAGGGATTCTCCTGCATTCCGCTGCCGGGACATTCCTTTGACATGGTGGGATTCCGGACCCCGGAGGATGTGGTCTATCTGGCAGACTGCCTTTCGAGCGAGGAGACGCTTAACAAGTACCAGATTAACTTCCTGGTGGATCCGGCAGCCTATATCGATACCCTGGAGCAGGTAAAGAAGATGGAGGCGAAGGTCTTTATTCCGGCGCACGCGGAGGCCTGCGCAGATATCGCGCCGCTGGCGCAGAAGAATATCGACAAAGTGCAGGAGATCGCAGAAAAGATCACGGACATCTGCCGGGAGCCTCTCTGTGCGGAGCAGATCCTGGGGCGGCTCTTTGATGACTACGGCCTTGCGATGAACTTCGAGCAGTATGTGCTGGTGGGAAGCACCGTCCGCTCCTATCTGGCCTGGCTGCTGGATACGGGACGGCTTCTTGCGGAATTTGAGGAAAATATGCTGTTATGGAGGCGGGCATGATTATCATCAGGGACCATTATTTCCCTCCGGCCGGGGCAAACCGGAGACTGCA
>DMCD01000086.1 GCA_003445895.1 Lachnoclostridium sp.
GTCATAGGTGGAGTTCTCATCATGAAGCATGATGAATCCGACCTTGATGTCCTTTGCTTCTGCCGGAGCCTCTGCCTCTGCAGGTGCTTCTGCCTCTGCAGCTTCTGCAGCCTGTGTCTCGGCAGCTGCAGCAGCAGTTGTCTCAGCCGGCTTGCTGCCGCCGCAGGCTGCCAGAGCGCCTACCGCGAGCACGGTTGCAAGAAAAATGCTGATTTTCTTCTTCATTGTCTTTCCTCCCTCTGGAAAATGGTAATCGTTCTTCAAACGGTTACAGATTAGTATATATGGTAACAGCACGGCCGGACCGCACCGTTATCATCTGTGTCAGAGATTACCGGCGGAATACAATGTCCGTATCGGTCATCGCTTCAATGCATGCCAGGGACTCCACCCGGATGCCCTGGGCCCGGAGCTCGTCTCCGCCGCCCTGGAAGCACTTTTCGATGGCAATGGCGGCGCCGGCCACCTTCGCCCCCGCCTGAGAGCAGAGATCCACCAGTCCGCGGAGTGCGTTTCCATTGGCCAGGAAATCATCCACCAGAAGCACGGTGTCTTCCTTTGTCAGGTAATCCGTGCTCACCTGTGCCTGATAATCCATGCCGTGGGTAAAGGAATGTACCGTGGAAGAATACACGGTCCCATCCACGTTGCTGGTCTTGTGCTTCTTGGCAAATACCACCGGAACGCCCATGGTCATGCCGGCCGCTGCTGCGATGGCAATACCGCTGGCTTCGATGGTCAGAATCTTGGTGACGCCGCAGTCTTTGTAGAGACGCGCAATCTCCTCTCCCATCTCCTTCAGAAACACGGAGTCGATCTGCTGATTCAGGAAGCTTCCCACCTTCAGAATTCCTCCCGGGAGAACCTTTCCGCACTCAAGTATCTTCTCTTCCATCTGCCGCATAGCACGCCCCCCTTTTCTTTTAGGATTATATAATAACTAAAGAAAATATCAATTGTCAATGAAAACAAAGCGATTGGAAATTTCTTATTTTATGCGGAATATGGTACCGTCAGTTATCACACTTATAATGAAATAGTATATAGACATTTCCGCAAAAAGGGGGTATACTGTCTTCACTTATTACTTTTTGGATTTAAAGCGTTAAATATATGGATGGAGGTTCACATCAATGAAAACTGTCAAAGTGAGAAATGTTGTTCTCGGCGAAGGCAAACCGAAAATCATCATCCCCCTGGTGGATGCCACGAGAGCCTCTCTGGCCGATTCCGCCCGCCGCGTTCTGGCCTACCCCTGCGACCTGGTGGAATGGCGCGCCGACTATTACAACACCAAATACGATCCGGAAGAAACCGCAGCCGCCATCCAGACCCTGCGCAATATCCTCGGCGATTACCCGATTCTCTATACCATGCGGACCGGACGGGAGGGCGGCATGTCCGACCTGACCGACGAAGAATATGAGCGCACCATCGTCACCACCATCGAGAGCGCCCACCCGGACCTCATCGACGTGGAGCTTTCCCGCGGGGATGATTTCATGAAGGATATGGTGCGGCGCGCCCACGAAAAAAATATCGCGGTGGTGGCCTCCTGCCATGCATTTAAGGATACCCCGCCCAGGGATTATCTGGTGGAAACCATGCGCCGGATGCAGGTTCTCGGCGCCGACATCGCCAAGTACGCGGTCATGCCGAATTCCCCCAGAGACGTCCTCGAGCTTCTTGACGCCACGCTTACCATGCAGGAAAAGTATGACGATACCCCCCTCATCACCATGTCCATGGGAAAACCCGGCATCATCAGCCGTCTCTGCGGCGAGGTCTTCGGCTCCTGCATGACCTTCGGTACAACCGGCGCTTCCTCCGCTCCCGGACAGATCCCCGCGGACCAGCTGAAGCACATCCTGGATATCCTGCACACCTGATAAGGCGCACTGTTCAGCAAAGAAGCGCTTTCTGCAGAAAGAATATAAGACGGACATTCCGAAAGGTTCCGGAATGTCCGTCTTTTTTCCTGTATTCTCCGCTACAGTATGGCATCTCCCTTTGCCTTGGCCCGGCGGTCCCGGATAGCCTGCATCACCGGCACCATGAAGATGGCAATCACACCTCCGGCAAACCCGTTGTTGTACAGGTTCATTCCGGCATAGAGCACGCCTATCTGCATGGCCACCGCCGCATGAAGGAACCCGGCAATGACGCCGGTGATAATCCCGAATTCCCCTGCCACCGGTGCCAGCGTGGTGCAGAAGAGAAGCGCCAAGAGCGCACCGGGCGAGTTGACCTCCCAGAATCCGGTCATGCTTGCCAGGCCGCAGCCGGCCATCACCGGAATGATGTTCCTGAGATGCTTTCCCGTGGCGCTGAAGCCGACGATGGTGAAGATTCCGCCGATGGTGGGACCGTTCAGTTCTCCCTTTACCAGAAGAACCGCCAGAGTTGCTGCCATGCCGTTTACGCCCATATTGAACATGACCGTCTGTCCGCCCATATCCCGCAGATAATCCGTTCCTCCGATACCTGTCGTGCCGAGGATCTGCCCGTATTTCTTGAGCGTATCCAGCGGATGTCCCGCCAGGCCGATGCCGATCATGCTGCCGAACAGAACAGCCAGGATTCCGGTAAGCAGCTGATTGTTCCCGGAGGACCAGATGAGTCTGGAATAGGTCAGAACGTTAAAGGCCTTCAGCAGGGATACCAGCACGGTGGCAATGATGCCGGCCGCAAATCCCACGTTGTAAAGGGAATATCCGAGATGCGCATAATGGACATGGGTCGCGATGGGGGGCAGAATAAAACCGATAAAAACGCCGATGGAAATGGCTATGATGATACGGAGCGCATAGGGCAGGTGCAGCACATACAGAAGCTGCGTAATGACGGGAGAAAGACTGGTGCCGTACAGGGCCACATAGATATATCTGGACATATGGGTTCTGTGGTACCGGGCATAAAGCCAGGTACCTGCCAGAATTGCCCAGATGTTCATAATATTTTTTCCGAAAAGGGAAAAACCGAACATGAGGCAGGCGGCCGTGATGGTGTGGCCGTCCTCATTTTTCCCCAGAAAATAGCAGAGCCATATGCTGAGAAGCATGAGAAGGCTCGCGTTGACAAAGGCCGCCCCGATGCCGCCTACCTGGATATAATCCGTGATCAGAATATCCGGCTCCCGGACAATCGTGAGAAGTCCCATCCGGATCTCTTCCGGCGTATTCAGCGCAAATCCCGCCACGATAAAATACAGCGGAATAAGGGAAAGAATCAGGTATCTCTGCAGTCTGGTAAACCGTAAGTGAGTCTTGCTTTTTTCCACGCGCCCTCTCCTTTTTCTGCTCGCCCTGAAAGGGCAAGAGCCCCGCGGCTCCCCGCGGTTCAAAGGCTCGCCGGAGGCGAGCCTTCCTATCTGTTCAGATATCCGCTCTCCTCCAGCATCTTCCGGAGTTCATCCACAACACATCCCAGATCCTTATTCTCCTCGTCCATCGTATAGTCCGCATAGCGCTCGAAGTATCCGCATCTCTCCTCATAGAGATCCCGGAGCGTCATGCCTTCCTTCAGGACCACGCCCCGGTCCACCACGTCGCCGAGACGGCGGAGCAGTTCCTCGTAGCTGATCTTCAGATAGATGACCATTCCGAGGGAACGAAGATTTTCCATCGCCTCTTTCCCGTAGATGACGCTGCCGCCCGGGGCGATCAGGGCCCGTTCGGCGCGGATGGAAGCATTGATCCGGTTTTCTACTTCCATAAAGCCGTCCATCCCCTGTTCGGCGATGATCTCTTTTAACAGCTTTCCCGTGGTATCCTGTATCATCAGGTCCACGTCGATAAACCGGTAGCCGATACGCTTGGCAAGAAGCACGCCGACGGTGCTTTTTCCCGCTGCCGGCATACCGATCAGCGTGATACAGTTATTATCCGTTTTTCTTTCCATGGACTCCCCGTTTTTTCTTCCGCACGCTCCATCCGAAGGTGCCCATAAGCTCCGACAGGCCGTAATACTCCCCGTGGGAGTAAACCACCGGCTCTGCCTTCTCCAGCGCAAGTCTCCCGCCCATATCCAGCAGGCTTTCGTCCACATCCACAGCCAGGACCTCTGCCAGGAACATATGGTGGGAGCCCAGCTTCAGCACATCCTTTACCCGGCACTCAATGTTTACCGGGCTTTCCGCAATCAGCGGGACACTTACCGCCTGCGCCTTTTCCGGCGTAAGCCCCGTCTCCTTCCACTTGTCCACGTCCCTGCCGGAGCGGACGCCGCAGTAGTCTGCCGCCTTCGCCAGCTTTTTCGTGGTCATGTTCACCACGAACTCGCCGGTCTCCTCAAGCATATGGTAGGAATACCGTTCCGGCCGCACGGAAATATACAGCATCGGCGGATTGGTGCACACGGTCCCGGTCCAGGCGATGGTTATGATATTGCTTTTTCCTTCTCCATCCTGCACCGTCACCATGACCGCCGGCACCGGGTACAGCATGTTTCCGGGCTTCCAGACCTGCTTCTCAGTCATAGTCCGGCAGCAGCTTGATCCGCACCATGATGTTGTGAATCTCGCTGCCCTCCGCAAGGCTCAGCTCATCGGGAAGAGACGAGGGCGGAAGGCCGTCGCCGTCTTCCATCTCCAGTTCTATCCAGTTCCGGGCCGCCTCTCTGGCGTTGTCCGTGGCCTCCTCAAAGTCCCGGCCGTACGCTGTGCACATCTCCAGGTCGGGAAAGCTCACATCGAGGCCGCCCTTTTCTCTGTTCGGCGTAAATACCGCCGGGTAAACAAATGTCATCTGCAATGATCCTTTCTGCCTGCGCAGGCCCTTCCGCTCTTGCTGCAGAATATTTACTGCGTAATTGCGGAGGACAGCGCGGGAATCAGCTGTTTCTTTCTCGATACCACGCCATAGAGAATCGCACCGCCGTCGGCGCTTCTGTCTGCGTGGAAGGCCTCGTCCACCAGCTGCCCGGAGCCGTGGCCCACGCCGATAAGGGTGGTGGTCTCACTCAGAATATTGGTCAGCATGAGGAAGATCATGTCCACGCCTTCCTCCTTCAGCGCCTTCTCCATATAAGCCGGCATCCTCTTCTCCAGATGCTTCAGCTCTTCGTCATCCATGGAGCTGACCTGGCCGACACAGAAGGACACCTTGCCCTCGGTGAATTTCTTGAAATCCTGATGGAGAATCTCCGCATCCGTCTTGCCCTTCAGCTGGCTGCCGGCGGAGAACATCTTCACCGCGAATTCCTTCGGGTCGATCTCTGCGATCTTTGCCAGGGCCTCCGCTGCCTCTCTGTCGCAGTCCGTGAAGGTGGGGGAGCGGAACAGCAGCGTATCGGAGATGATGGCCGCCAGCAGGAGGCCTGCCGTGTTCTTATCGATCTCCAGACCGTGCTCGTCATACATCTGATAGAGAATGGTTGCGGTGCAGCCCACCGGCTGGTTCCGGAAGAGAACCGGCGACATGGTCTGCATGGTGCCCAGGCGGTGATGGTCGATAATGGCCAGGATATTCGCATCCTCGATGCCGTCGACGGCCTGGTTGCGCTCATTGTGGTCCACCAGCATCACATTCTTTCCCTTGGCCGCGATGACGTTCCGGCGGGAAATCATTCCCACGTACTTGCCGGCCGGATTCAGCACCGGGAAGTCGCGGAAGCGCTTGCTGGCCATGATATCCTTGATGTCGTTGATGTAATCCTCGCTGCGGAAGGTGATCAGGTCCTCCGACTTCTTCATGAAGTAGCTGATGGGCATGCTCTGGTTCATGAGCCGGGCGGTGGTGTAGGTGTCATAATGGGTCTTGATGATGGTGCATCCGTGCTCCGCCGCCAGCTTCCGGATGGTGAGGGAAACCTCGGAGCCGCCGCTGACGATGATGCAGGCCGCATCCATCTCAATGGCGCAGAGCTGGGATTCGTACCGGTTTCCGAGAATTACCAGGTCTCCCTTCTCGATAAAGGACTCCATGATGTCCGGGTTGGCCGCTGCAATCAGGACCTTGCCCCTGTCAAAATAGCCCTTTTTGTCCCCGACGATAAGCTCGCCCTCCAGGGTCTCGACGATGTTGCTGTAGCGGGTCTTTGCCTTGGAGAGAATGGTCGAGTCATATACGTTCATGTAGGAACGGGTGATATCACCGACGGTGATCAGGCCTTCGAGGCGGTCCGCCCTGTTGACGGCCGGCAGGGTGACGACGTTGAGCTCCTGCATCAGATCCCAGGCTTTTCGGAGGGAAATGTTCTTGTCAACGCCCCTGGTCTGCCGCACTTCGATGTCCTTCACCTGGGTCCGGACGCTCTTTACCAGCTCCGGCGCCTCCACCTTGAAATAATCCAGCACAAACTGGGTCTCAGGATTGATATTTCCGGCGCGGCCCGCGATGTAGGTGCCCCCGGTCATCTTCTCCTTGTATCTTGCATAGCAGATCGCCGAGCAGATAGAGTCGGTATCCGGGTTCTTATGCCCGATGACAATTGTCTTGTTCGCTTCTTCCAGCATGGTAATCGCCTCCCGCTAATCCAGCACCATCTTCGCCGCCCCGTAGATGCCGGCGTCATTGCCCAGAAGGGCTGTGACGATCTCCGACTTGGAACCGGTCAGCGGTGCATATTCGTAATAGTATTTCTCAATTTTGTCATTCAGGAATTTTCCTGCCCTGGAGACGCCGCCGCCGATGATGAAGACCTCCGGATCCACCACCATGGCAATGCTGGCCAGCGCCCGCCCCAGATAAAAGCTCATGGTATCGATGGCCTTAAGGGCCAGTTCATCTCCCTGCACCGCGCAGGCAACGATATCCTTTGCTTCCAGCTTCTCCCCATACTCCAGCATGGAAGAAGTCTTTTCCGGCGCCGCCTGCAGAAGCCGCTTTGCCTCCCGGACCAGGCCGGTGGCCGATGCCGTCTGCTCCAGGCATCCGTGGCCGCCGCAGTTGCAGGTATCCTGATCCTCGTCCCGGATGTGAATATGGCCGATCTCTCCGCCCATTCCGTGTACGCCGGAGACGATCTTTCCGTCGATGACCACGCCGCCGCCGACGCCGGTGCCCAGCGTGACCATCACCGCATTCTTCTTTCCGCGGCCGGCACCGCGCCACACTTCGCCCAGCGCCGCCACGTTCGCGTCATTTCCGGCCTCGATGTCAACGCCGGGGAAATACTGCCGGAGGATTCCTTTCATGTCCGTGTGTCCCCATCCCAGGTTGACACACCGCTCTACGGTGCCATTGGCCAGTACCGGGCCCGGCACGCCGATGCCGATGCCCTGGACATTTTCCAGTTCAATGCCGTCCATCTCCATCCGTTCCTTCAGCGACTCCGCCACGTCCGGAAGAATGTACTTTCCCTGGCTTTCCTTTCTGGTCGGAATCTCCCACTTGGAAATCAGGTGTCCTTCCTTGTCAAAACACCCGATTTTTACGGTGGTTCCGCCTACATCCACGCCAAAACAGCATTTCTCCTTTGCCATCTCTTATTCCTCCGATTGATTATAGATTCTGATTCAGAACAGCGATCTCACCGTATCCGCCACATGCTCCGCGGTGAAACCGAACTTTTCAAACAGGATACCGGCCGGTGCGCTGGCACCGAAATGATCCAGGGTGACGGTCTTTCCGTCGAGTCCCACATACTTGTACCAGCTCATGCCGGAGAGTGCTTCCACTGCAACTCTCTTTCTCACCGCATCCGGCAGCACAGCCTCTTTATATGCCGCATCCTGCTTTTCAAACAGCTCCACGCAGGGCATGGAAACGATGCGGATCTTCTTTCCTTCCGCCTCCAGGATCTTCTTTGCCTCCACAGCCAGGGACACCTCGGAGCCGCTTGCCATGAGAATCGCCTCCGGCGTACCCTCACAGTCGGACAGGATATATCCGCCCCGGAGCGCATCCTTCGAGGTGCCTTCCACCGGGATCAGATTCTGTCTTGTGAGCACCAGGACGGTCGGCGTCTTCTCAGACGTCACGGCGCTGTACCAGGCAGCCTCCGTCTCCGTCGCGTCGCAGGGCCGGAATACGTTGATATTCGGCACTGCATGGAGCGCCGCCATCTGCTCCACCGGCTCATGGGTCGGTCCGTCCTCGCCCACGCCGATACTGTCATGGGTGTAGACATAGGTCACCGGCAGCTCCATCAGTGCCGCAAGCCGCATCATCGGCTTGCAGTAATCACTGAAGACGAAGAAGGTGGATACAAAGGGTCTGAGGCCCCCGTGCAGCATCATGCCGTTGGCAATGCCCGCCATGGCCAGCTCGCGGATGCCGAAGTGAATGTTTCTTCCGCTGTAATCCTCCGCGGAAAAGTCTCCCATGCCCGTAAGCGCTGTCTTGTTCGAAGGCGCCAGGTCTGCGGAACCGCCGATAAGGTTCGGCAGCTTTCCGGCCAGATAATTCAGGATTTTTCCCGAAAGACTCCGGCTTGCCTCCGGCTTCTCCTGTGCCTTCCAGAACTCCGTATCCTCTGCCAGAGCCTTTCCGGCCTCCGGGTCATGATATTTTGCCCAGAGGGCTTCCATCTCCGGATACTCCTCGCAGTAGGCAGCAAACATCACCTTCCAGGCAGCCTCCGTCTCCGCATTTTCGGCAGCAATGCCGCGGCAATAGTCATAGACCTCCTCCGGCACAGCGAAGGGCTCCTCCAGCGGCCATCCCAGGGTCTTGCGGAGTTCCTTCACATTCTCCTCGCCCAGCGGCTCGCCGTGGGCCTTTGCGGTGCCCTGTCTTGCCGGACAGCCATAGCCGATCTGGGTCTTAATCGTGATAAAGGACGGTCTCTTATCATCCCGCTTTGCCTCTTCGATGGCCGCGCCTATGGCATCCAGGTCATTGCCGTCCTCCACGGTCAGGGTCTGGAATCCGAAGGCCTGCATTCTCTGTTCCACATTTTCGCGGAATGCCAGGTCCGTGCTGCCCTCGATGGTGATCCGGTTGGAGTCATAGAGCACGATCAGCTTGGAGAGTCCCAGGGTTCCCGCCAGGGAAAATGCCTCCGAGGAAATGCCCTCCATCATGCATCCGTCGCCGCCCAGCACGTAGGTATAGTGGTCCACCACCGGGAAATTCTCTTTATTGAACACGGAAGCCAGATGGGCCTCCGCCATAGCCATACCCACAGCCATGGCCATACCTGCGCCCAGCGGTCCCGTGGTCGCCTCCACGCCGGTGGTAAATCCGTATTCCGGATGTCCCGGGGTCTTTGCCCCCCACTGGCGGAAATTCATCAGGTCTTCCTTCGTCAGGCCGTAGCCGAACAGGTGCAGCAGCGAATACAGCATCATGGAGCCGTGTCCGCCCGAGAGCACAAACCGGTCACGGTTTTCCCAGTGCGGATCTGCCGGATTGTGGTTCATGTGATGGGCCCAGAGCTCGAACGCTGCCGGCGCCGCACCCAGCGGAAGGCCGGGATGTCCGGAATTTGCCTTCTGAATGGCATCTGCCGAAAGAATACGTATCGAATTTACTGCAAGATTATCTGTCTGTCTCATAATATCCTCCTCAGGTTTTTCATACATGTTCCGTCTCTCCCCGAAACGTTTTTTATTTCAGCCGCACTTCACGCACGGTGTCTCCTCCGGTTACAATCAGTGAATTGATGCCCGACCCGCGGACAATCCTGGAAAAACTGAAATCAAAGCTTCCGGTAAACCGCTCCTTTCCGTTGACGCCGATGATCTTCGCGGAATCCTCGCTCCGGAGAATTACAAAATCCCGGTCAATATCGATGGCCTGCCAGGGGAAGGTGAATCCCACGCTGGAAACTTCCGAACCATTGGCATTATATACATGCAGCCGGCTGTCATATTCTCCGCCGGAATCCGCCGTCACCACCGCCACGTACCGGTCTGACCAGGCTACGCCGCGGATCTCGTCCTCAAACTCCGCCATCGCAAGAAGGGCGGGGCTGGTAACATTTTCCAGGGAATAAAAGGCCACCTGACCGCTGGAAAATGCGACCGCTCTCCGGTCCGACAGAAACCGGACGCGGGGGCAGAGGTTCTGGCCGAACTCATCGAATCCGCCCACCAGGCGGTCCGGATAGCTCTTGCCGTACTCTGAGAAATTATAAAACACAATACGGTTGCCCAGAACGCCGCTGGAGAGATATACATCCGAGAGCATAACCTGGGTCCCGTCGGGCGAAATGGCCACATCCATCAGGTATCCGTTGCCGGAAAGCACGGTCTTGATTCCCCATTCCAGGGTACTGCCGTCCGGTTTGAAAAAGGATACGTAGGATGAAGTTGCATCCTCCACAATCGCCGCCGTGACGCCGTGGGCCGAAACCGAAGCCCGCATGATGGGCAGATTGGTGGTCGCCTGGCCGGTCTCCCCCGTCAGGCTGCAGATATGGATGTCGTTGCCCTGCTGGTCCGCGATGACGGCGTAATCCCCGTTCACGCAGCAGACCGGCGATTTCATCTCATAGCTGATGGACCAGACCGTATTGCCGTTTTTGTTGATGTAGGAAGCTCCGTCCTTGGTGTACTTGAGAACATTGTCGCCGAAGCGCTCAAATCCCGTAAAGCTTCCCTCCGTCGCCGGTATCTCCCTGGTCCACGACACGGAATAGTCTCCGTACAGGTGGTGGTCCCGGTAATACCGGTACATGATGAAAATGGCGGCCAGGATAACCACGGCGCCCAGGATGGTCATCAGCCGGCGTTTTCTCGAACTCTGTTCCGCCGCCCGGACGATCTCCTCCTCTTCGGCGCCCATCTCCGTTCCGGCAGAACTTCCTGCCTCAATGATATTCCTGCGCAGACGGTCCTTGTTCCGCTCGCGCTCCATAAAGTTCATGTCACTCATCTGCTGCCATCTCCCGCGGCCGCGCCCACACGGCATTCCGGTCTGCTACCGTTTATTCCGGTTTTTTTCATAGTAAACCTCTCTTGCCTCGCTGATATTGGCGGCCTCTCCGCCTGCAAGAATACTTTCCAGTTCCTTCAGGCGTTCCTTTGTCATGAAATCCCGGCCCACATAGCTTTCATAGCGGTCGGCGATATCGATCTTCCGGTCCTTGATTACCTTTTCCGTATAGTTGACCCGGCCCCGGAGCTCCGCGATATCTTCCTTAAGCTGTGCGATCTTTGCCCGGCTCTGGGCGGAAATCTCATCCTCTATCACCTTCCGGGTCTCCTTCTCGAAACTCGAGAGGGCTTCTTTTTTCCTGGC
>DMCD01000268.1 GCA_003445895.1 Lachnoclostridium sp.
CGGTGCATTTCCTCATGACCGAGGCCGCGCCGTGCCGCCTCCGCCACCACCGCGTTGGCGATGGAGTGTGGGAAATGCTCCTCCAGGCAGGCGGCGATCCGCAGCATTTCATCCCAGTCATTTTCGCCGAAGGGAATGACATCCGCCACCGTCGGGCAGGCCCTGGTGAGGGTTCCGGTCTTGTCGAAGACGATGGTATCGGCCTCTGCCAGCAGCTCCAGATACTTTCCGCCCTTTACCGTCAGCTGGTGTTCCTGACACTCCCGCATGGCCGACAGTACCGTCACCGGCATGGAAAGCTTCAGGGCGCAGGAGAAGTCCACCATCAGGATGGAGAGCGCCTTCTGGGTATTCCCCGTGAGAAGCCAGGTAAGCACTGTTCCCCCGAGACTCCAGGGCACCAGCCGGTCCGCCAGAGACTCTGCCCGGCTCTCGACGCCGGTCCTCAGCTTCTGGGACTCCTCGATCATCCGGATGATTTTTTCATACCTTGTGGCTCCCTTTGCGTGCTCCACCTGAATGCGGAGGCCGCCCTCCTCGATGGCTGTTCCGGCATATACGTAGGCTCCGGCATTCTTCGGCACCGGAATTCCCTCTCCGGTGAGCGAAGCCTGATTCACCGTGGCTTCCCCGGAAATCACCTTTCCATCCAGCGGAATCACCGTGCCGGTGTGTACGGCGATGATGTCGCCCGGATGCACATCGTTTACATTTACCAGAATCTCTTTGTCCCCGTCTCCCACAAGCCAACACTTCCGGTCCGCCAGCGCCATGCTCCGGGCCAGGTCCTCCACCGACTTTTTGTGGGTCCACTCCTCCAGGGTATCGCCGATCTTCAACAGGAACATGACGGAAGAGGCGGTTTTATAGTCTCCACGCAGGATCGAAACCGCGATGGCTGCGGCATCCAGCACAGGCACCTCCAGTTTTCCCCGGCGAAGGCACGCGCCGCCGGCCCGCATGAATCCCGCCGCCCGGAACATCATCCTGCAGAATCGGACAGGCTTCGGGACAAACATCCGGCAGGCAAAATGGTTCACGACCTGCATAATGATCTTTTCCCGGTACTTCGTCGCCAGGGCTCTTCCGGTATGCTCGGGCACCAGCGCCCGGTATTCCGGTTTGTCAAAGGAAAAGGCGAGAATTCCCCGCACCAGGTCTTCTCTTGCACCGGTATAACATACGGCCGCGCTGCCGGTGCGTTCGTAGACCTTCACGGCGGTTACTCCCGGAAGGGACTGCAGATAAAACTGAAGCGTGTCCGCTTCCTCTGCAGTATATCGCTTCTTCTGCAGACAGAAACGGATACGCCCCCGTATCTCATTCTTTATGATGATTTTCATTTGGCTTCGTCCGCCTTAATATCCGCGGCCGTTTCTTTGTCCGTGCCCTCATCGCTGATAAGCTCAGCTGCGGCCCGGTCTTCATTCACCCGTTGTGCGGAGGCTACGATGTCTTCCGCATTCTCCTGTACGCACTGCGCCGTATCCAGCACGGTTTCCTTCGCGCGCAGCGCGGCGGCAGTGGCCTGCACATAGCAGTTCTTGGCATCCCGGCTTGAAAGAATCTTAATGCCTGCTGTTCCGAACAGTACGCCTCCGAGAAATATTCCGATCTTCTTGCAGCAATCATTGTCTAACCACATGATGA
This sequence comes from Lachnoclostridium sp., assembly GCA_003445895.1. Taxonomy (GTDB): domain Bacteria; phylum Bacillota; class Clostridia; order Lachnospirales; family Lachnospiraceae; genus Clostridium_R. The sequence continues at coordinate 1,651 of DMCD01000268.1, forward strand.
AACTCCTCTCTCCTATATTCGCAGGCTGTCGGAAAAAAAGAATAACAGCACAGGATCCCTGCCTGAACCGGGATCTCTATGCTGTTATCAGAATATCATATATAATATTGGTTATTCAAGTACAACTACAGTATTATTCGAATAAATTATCTTTCTATAAAAGAATTTTTCGACAATTATCTTTCAGCAGAAGTTACTTCTCGCTCAGATACTTGTGGATACCTGCGGCACCCGCTCTGCCGGCCTGCATGGCCAGAATAACGGTAGCTGCACCGGTAACCGCATCACCGCCGGCGAATACGCCCTCGCGGCTGGTCTGGCCGGTCTCTTCCTCGGCGATAATGCACTTTCTGCGGTTGATGTCCAGACCCTTGGTGGTCTTGGAGATCAGCGGGTTCGGGGAAGTACCGAGGGACATGATGACCGCATCGCACTCGATATCAAACTCGGAACCGGGGATTTCCACCGGGGATCTTCTTCCGGAAGCATCCGGCTCACCCAGCTCCATGCGGATGCAGGTGATGCCCTTTACCCAGCCGTTCTCGTCCACGAGGATCTGGGTCGGATTGGTCAGAAGGTCAAAGATGATGCCCTCTTCCTTGGCGTGGTGTACTTCCTCCACACGGGCCGGAAGCTCTTCCATGCCTCTTCTGTATACGATGTGAACCTCAGCGCCCAGACGGAGTGCGGTTCTTGCCGCGTCCATGGCAACGTTTCCGCCGCCGACAACAACAGCCTTTTTCGGAATCATGATCGGAGTATCCACGCTGCCGCTGTATGCTCTCATCAGGTTGCTTCTGGTCAGGAACTCGTTGGCAGAGAATACGCCGTTGGCGTTCTCGCCCGGGATGCCCATGAAGCGGGGAAGTCCGGCGCCGCTGCCGATGAATGCAGCCTGGAAGCCTTCCTCCTCGAACAGCTCATCGATGGTGATGGACTTGCCGATAACCACGTCGGTCTCGATCTTTACGCCCAGCTTCTTCACGCTCTCGATCTCCGGAAGCACGACTCTCTGCTTCGGAAGACGGAACTCCGGAATGCCGTAGGTAAGAACGCCGCCCGGCTGATGGAGTGCTTCAAAGATGGTTACATCGTAACCCAGCTTTGCCAGGTCGCCTGCACAGGAAAGTCCGGACGGGCCGGCACCGATAACAGCAACCTTCTTGCCGTTGGACGGAGCAACCTCAGCGGACTCGCCGCCCATAGCTCTTACGGTATCTGCAACATATCTCTCCAGCTTGCCGATGGAAACAGCCTCGCCCTTGATGCCGCGGACGCAGACACCTTCGCACTGGGTCTCCTGCGGGCACACACGACCGCAGACAGACGGCAGGCAGGAGGACTGGGCAATAACCTTGCCGGCTTCCTGGATATTTCCCAGCTTGATCTGCTGGATGAACGCCGGGATATTGATGCCTACGGGACATCCGCCGACGCACTTGGCATTCTTGCAGCCAAGGCATCTCTCTGCCTCAGCCTTTGCCTCTTCATCATTGTAACCGTAGCAGACTTCTTCAAAATTCCGGGCACGGACCAGCGGCTCCTGCTCACGGACCGGGACTTTCTTCATTAAATCTCTCTTCGCTTCCATTACTTGTCACCTCCGCACTGACCGCAGCCGCCGTGATGCGTATCACCCTCCTGGAGCTTCAGCATCTGTCTGCCTTCCCAGGTCTTGTAGATCTGCTGACGTTTCATGGCTTCATCAAAGTCAACCTCAAATCCGTCGAACTCCGGTCCGTCAACGCAGGCGAACTTCACCTTGCCGCCTACGGTTACACGACAGGCGCCGCACATACCGGTGCCGTCCACCATGATCGGGTTCAGGCTGACGATGGTCGGGATTCCCAGCTTCTTTGTGGTGAGAACCGTAAACTTCATCATGATCATCGGGCCGATGGCAACGCAGACATCGTACTGCTTGCCCTGCTTTACCAGCTCCTCCAGCTGCGCGGTAACCATACCGTGGAAGCCATAGGAACCGTCATCGGTGGTGATGTAGAGATTGCCTGCAACCTCCTTCATCTCTTCCTCGAGGATCAGGAGATCCTTGTTCTTTGCGCCGACGATAACATCACAGTCAATGCCGTGCTGCTTCAGCCACTTAACCTGCGGATATACCGGAGCAGCGCCTACGCCGCCGGCCACAAACAGGTATCTGCGCTTCTTAACTTCATCAAGATCCTCTTTGACAAAATCGGAAGGATTGCCCAGCGGGCCTACCACGTCAGTGTAGCAGTCGCCCACCTTCAGGTGGCTCATCTTCTCGGAAGATGCGCCTACCACCTGGAATACCAGAGTGATGGTGCCCTTCTCTCTGTCAAAATCACAGATGGTGAAAGGAATTCTCTCTCCATCTTCGCCAAGTCTGACGATGACGAACTCACCCGGCTCGCAGGAATGCGCAACACGGGGAGCTTCCACCTCTGTCAGAAAGATACGCTCGGCAAGCTTCTCTGCTCTTACAATCCGAAACATGCTTTTCCTCCTGTTAATCAGTTAAAAA
>DMCD01000102.1:0-6366 GCA_003445895.1 Lachnoclostridium sp.
TAGAACCGTAGTCCTCCGAGGTCAGGGACAGTCCCAGCCGGTCATCCAGGTCATCCAGGCTCATGGAGCCCTCCACCAGATACTCCCGATCGGAGATCTTCTTCACATTGTTCTCCTCATCGGCGTCATACTCATCGTGGATCTCGCCCACGATCTCCTCCAGCATATCCTCCAGCGTGATCAGGCCCGCCGTCACGCCGTACTCGTCCAGGACGATGACGATATTGATGTCGGACCGGCGCATCTCCAGCATAAGCCCGGAGATATTCTTGAATTCATAGGTATAGAGGGGCTTGCGCAGGTACTTTCGGATGTCAAAGGCCTCCCCGTCTTCCCGCAGGAAGATATCCTTGATGTTCAGGATGCCGATGACATTGTCCACCGTCTCCTCATAGACCGGGAACCGGGTATACTTCTCCTCCCGGAATACCCGCATCAGCTCATCGTAATCCGCATCCACGCTGATAAAGGTCATATCCACGCGGGGCACCATCACGTCTCTGGCCACCGCGTCCCCGAAATCGAAGACGTTGTTGATCATCGTCTTTTCCCGCTCCTCGATCTCGCCTTCCTGGTGGCTGACCTCCACCATGGTCCGCAGCTCATCCTCGGTGATGGTATCTCCCTTCCGGTTCAGATCCACATGGAGAATCGTGAGAACCACATGGGCCAGCCGGTTGACGATGATGATCACCGGCGTGAGCAGCCACATCAGAAACCAGATGATGCCGGCCACCCGGAGGGAAATGCTCTCGGAATAGTAGTTGGCCGCCGTCTTCGGGGAAATCTCGCCGAAGACCAGCACCGCCAGGGTCAGTATTCCCGTCGCCACACCCACGGCCCGGCTCCCCCACAAATCCGCGGCCAGCATGGTGGCCAGGGAGGATGCGTAGAGGTTTACAATATTATTGCATATGAGAATTGCACTCAGCATCTTGTCCGGGTCATCCAGAACGCGGAGCACGGTTTTGGCCCGCCGGTCGCCGCCGTCCCTCAGATTGATGAGCCGGATCCGGTTCACGGTTGTCAGCGCCGTCTCCGAGGCGGAGAAAAAGCCGGACAGAACAAGCAGCAGAATCAGAGTGACAAGTCTTACTATTTCACCAGTTTCCAAACAGGGAACCATCCTTTCCTTTACTAATCTGACTGATAATGCTATTAATATAGTATATGCACAAATTTATGTCAAACGGAGACCACCATGAAAAACAGAATCGGAATTGATATCGGCGGAACCAATACCAAGCTTGCAGTCCTCATGCCGGAACAGGCACCGATAACGGCCATCTTCCCCTCCGGCCAGGACCCGGTCCGCTCCGTCCATGAGCTTCTTGCCCGCTTTTTTGATAAGCAGCACCTGGATGCCGGAGACTTTTCGGAAATCGTCCTGACAGGCCAGCGGGCCACCTTCATCCGGGGAGAGCTTCTCGGAATCCCGACCCGCATCGCGGATGAGATTCGTTCCATCGGACTCGGCGGTCTCTATCTCTCGGGTCTTTCCGAGGCCCTCGTCGTCAGCATGGGCACCGGTACCGCCTATGTGCTGGCGCAGAACAGCGAATGCCGCCACATCGGCGGAAGCTCCCTGGGCGGCGGCACCATCACCGGCATGGCCTCCCGGTTCCTGGGTGTTCATGACTATAAAGAGCTCTGTGATATGGCCGTGCGCGGCAACTGGCGCAAGTGCGACCTGATGATCGGAGACCTGCAGGGCGGTACCGGCAGCAGCCTGGACGGTGACCTGACCGCCTCCAATTTCGGACAAATAAAAAGCGATGCGACGGATGATGACATCGCCGCAGCGCTCTTCCATATCGTATTTGAGAATATCGGCGTATTCTGCCACTTCGCGCTCCGGGACTGCCCCGTGCGCAATGTGGTTCTCACCGGCGCCCTCTCCGAAAACCCGCTGATTGAAGACTGCTTCGACATCTTCAACCGGAAAACGGAGATCTTCAACCTCCGGGTGCAGGTCCCCCCGCACTCCGCCTTCGCCCCGGTGATAGGCGCCCTACTTTGAGGTAGTTTTCTTCTTGTGGATCTTCCAGAGAAGCCCGGCCGCTGCAAGCTTTCTTGCGCGGCTTTTTCTCTTTTTCTCCGCGATGTTCTTTGCCAGCTCCGCCGTGGTCTTTCCGGCGGCGTACTGGGTCGCCAGCTCCGCGGCCGCCATGGCCTTCTGGGCCTTTCTCACCGCCTTTATGGCCTTCTTCGAGGCCTTCATGCTTCCGGCCGCCACCGCAGCCTGCGCTGCCAGCTTCTTTGCCTTCCGCTCTTCTCCCAGGGGGCCGATCAGGGCCGATGCGCCGATCAGGGCCGCACCGGTCACGACGCCGCAGTCTCCCAGGTTAAAGACCACCTTCTCCAGGCCCTTTTCCCTGATGCAGAGCCAGTCCACCACATAGCCCCGCTTCAGCCGGTCATACAGGTTGCTGGCCGCTCCCGCCGTCACCAGGGTATATCCCAGCTTTTCCGCGGCACTGGCCTTATCGGAATTCATCTGATAGAGCCATATGCCCGCCGATGCCGAGGTAAGTGTCATAGGAACATATTTTACCAGGTCCGGCTTATCCTTCAGAAAGCCGAAGAGAAAGCCGTCATTGTGGTTGCGGTAGAGCCATACCTTCCCGTCCGTTCCCTTCACCTCTCTGGGAAACTTCTCCGGCTTCTGGTTCTCCACCTTCTCCTTCATCATATAATCCGCGCCGAACAGTCCTGCGCCAAGTCCCGTATATAACATATGCTTACCCTCCCATGCAGTCAGACATCTTAAGAGGATGACCCTTTCTTTCCTGTCATTTAAGCATACCACAGAACTATTCACTTCGCAACGCGTCGATGGGACTCATGGAGGCTGCGCGGCTGGCCGGCATATAGCCGAAGATCAGCCCGATCCCCACAGAAACGCCGAAGGATATCAGAATCGAACCGAAGGTGGGATAGGCGCCGATGCCCATCAGCTTTCCCGCGGTCTTTGTCACGGCACAACCGACGATGATGCCGAGGATGCCGCTTTCCACGATACCTGCGGTAACGATCACCTTCTTGCGCATACTGTAGTTGGAGGATGCATATACAGAAAGAGGAGCTGCCGCCGTAACCGCCGTTACAGCTGCCAGCTCCCCCGCGATAAACCGTACTTTCATGGTCCCTTCTCTCCTTTTCTCTATGGTATTTACCACTTTAAAGAGATTGTGTGACTATCCTGTGAAATTCCGGTGCAGATTATGTGAAAATCCTGTGAAAAATATGACGAGGATCAGAGCTTCACATGGTTCTCGTAAGCCGCATTCAGAGCACAGATAGCGCACTTTTCGTGTCTGCTGTGTACGCTTCCGCAGACCGGACAGGTAACCATATCCTCCTCCGCTGCATAGAACTCTACTTTCCCGCACTTCGGGCACTCATAGATATCTACGTGGAACCGGTCCGCGATATTCATGCTTCCCAGAGGGTAAGCCGCCTTCTTCAGCTCCATCGGAACGCCGCACTGTGCGCAGATTTTCTTCATCTCAGCCATGGTATAAACCTTCTTTCTTATCACTCCTGCCCCGGGTTTTGTCCTTTCCCCTGCCGGGAAATGCTTCCGCCCAAAGCTTATTTTCCTTTACGGCTCCATTATAACGCTTCCAGTAAAAAAGAAAAATTCTCTTTGATAATCGCCGATATCATTAAAAATGATACCGGAATCTGCCGCAGACTTTGTGAAATTTTTCATAAAGTCTGATTTTTTCGTTTTCATTGACAAAACCACCTGAATTGTTGTACAATTGTACCATAAAAGATCGCGTCAGGATATGCACTGACATAGAACAATTATGCTTGAAGGAGGAGTACGCTATGCATCAGGATAAAAAATATTTTGAGAAAATCGGAGCCAGAGGCCAGCTGATTGTTATTTCCGGTCCCAGCGGCGTAGGTAAGAGAACTCTGGTTAAGGAATATCTCTCACAGCACCCGGTTGCCATCAAGGTTCCCACCGTAACCACCCGCCCGCCCAGAGATGACGAGGAAGACGGTGAGCAGCACTATTTCATCTCCCAGGAAGATTTTGACCGCATGATCCGCAACGGCGAGATCATCGACTATTCCTACTACAACCGCTACGGCTACGGCACTACCGTGACTGCCATTGAGAATGCCCGAAACGCCGGAAGAAACGTCATTCTTATCGAGAATGTCACCGGTTCCATGCGCGTGAAATCCCGCTTCCCGGACGCTTCCCTGATCTTCATCCTTCCCATGGAATGGGATGAGCTGGAAGAGCGTATCCAAGAGCGTTTCGCCCATGACCCGCAGCGCGTGGAGGACAGCCTCCATCACGCAAAAGAGCAGATTCTCTGCGCCGGCCAGTTCGACTATGTACTGGTGAACGATACCATCGAGAAGACCGTCCGCCGTCTGGGCCAGATCATCCACGGCAACCGCTATGCGGGCCGCAACATGGTCTACTTCCTGGACAACTACATCCAGAGTGAGATCCAGTCCGACCTGGTGGATGTGCTGACTTCCATCAACCGGTAAACAGTCCCTCGCAGGGAAGTTTATATCGCAGCAAATAAAGAGCTGCCGGAGAAAGCATCTGTTGCAATCTCCGGCAGCTCTTCTGCTGTCCGCACATATAGCAGATCCGATGGGAAATGATTCCCCTTCTGCCTATTCCACACTGTCCGCCATGTTCTGCACGGCCTGCACCATCTCGTCCACCGCCGCGGCAGATATCTCCGGTTTATCCGATACTGCGTAATAATAAAACTTGATCTTGGGCTCCGTTCCCGACGGCCGCATGGCAAACCAGCTGCCGTCCGTAAAGATATACTTCATCACGTTGGATGCGGGGATATCCTCATAGCCGTCGATGTAATCGATGATTTTCTCCACCTTCCGGTTGCCGAACTGTTCCGGCTTTTCTTTCCGGAAGTAATCCATGATACGGCCAATCCGCGCGGCGCCTGCTGCTCCCTGCAGAACAATCGAGATCTGCTTCTCCGCGAAGTATCCGTACTTCCGGTAAAGCTCCTCCAGCGCATCCTGCAGGCTCATGCCCTTCTTCCGGTAATAGGCAGCCATCTCGGCCACCAGCATGGCGGCGCAGATGCCGTCCTTGTCCCGGACTTCGGCGCTGGGCGCACAGCCGATGCTTTCCTCATAGGCAAAGAAGCACTGATATCCCTCTTCCTCCAACGGCGGAATCCTGCCGCAGATATTCTTGAATCCGGTCAGCGATTCAAATACCTCAATCCCGTAGTCTCTGCAGATAACCGCTCCCATATCGCCGGTGACGATGGACTTGATCATCGCCTGCTTTCCATCCAGCTCTCCGGCCTTCTTCATGCTCTCCGCCATATAGGCGATCAGCATGGCGCCGGTCTGGTTGCCGTTGAGGAACCGGTAGCTTCCGCTTTTGTCCAGGATCTCCACCGCCATGCGGTCGCTGTCCGGGTCTGTCGCAATCAGCACCTCCGCGCCGCATTCCTTTCCCAGCTTTTCTGCCAGGGCAAATGCCTTCGGATCCTCCGGGTTGGGATACCCCACCGTGGTAAACTCCGGGTCCGGCTCCGACTGCTCCTTGACCACACGGAATGCAGAAAAACCGCGGTTTCTCATGACCCTGCTCACGGGTATAAATCCCGCGCCGTTTAACGGCGTATAGACGATGGGAACGGCAAGGTCCAGCTCCTCATCGGGCCGCATGGCCATGGACTCCACAAACTCCAGATAAGCATCGTCCATATCCAGGTCCAGCATGCAGCAGAGTCCCTCCTCCACCGCATCCTGCAGCGGCATCCGGGGGAATTCATCAAAGAGGTCGTGGGCCAGAATCTTCTTCAGCATCCCGTCGGAGACCTGTCCGGAGATCTGCGCCCCGTCTTCCCAGTATACCTTATATCCATTATACTCCTTCGGATTGTGGCTGGCCGTCATGTTGATGCCGGAGACAGCCCCCAGCCTCCTTATGGCAAAGGACATCTCCGGGGTCGGCCGCATATCCGGGAACAGCCAGGCCCGGATCCCGTTCCCTGCAAGGATCTCCGCCGCAAGCTCGGAAAACTCGCGGGAATGATACCGGCAGTCATAGGCGATCACCACGCCCCGCTCCGGATCCAGTCCGGATTCCAGGATATACTCCGCAATTCCCTGGGTGGCACGCCCCACCGTAAATCGGTTCATCCGGTTGCATCCCGCGCCGCAGATGCCGCGGAGGCCGGCCGTGCCGAACTCAATCTCCCGGTAAAAACAGTCCTCGATGGTTTCTGCGCTGCCTGCCATCTGCAGGAGCTCCTGACGCATCGGATCCTGTTCCTCCAGCTTATCCAGCCAAATCTGATACCGTTCCTGTGCGTTCATACGCATATCCTCCCTGTCATG
>DMCD01000102.1:6437-8400 GCA_003445895.1 Lachnoclostridium sp.
TTTTCGGGCTGTCATGTATTTCGTGCTTCCTGCCGTTACCGGATCTGCTTGATGGCTTCCAGGCGGGCAAAGAATTCCTCGTGGGCCTCCTTGTATTCCGCATTGAAGGACTCATCATTTCCGGAATGCAGCGCCGTGAAATAATAATGGGATGTGTTGGCCAGCTCCGGATGGACGCGGATAACCGTCGCCTCGCCCACGTTGCAGCAGATATCCGCGATACGCTTCACGTCGGTGAGAATATTCATGAAGTTTACGTCGGCGTACACGCTGCACTCTCCGGTTCCCATCCGGTGAAGATGATTCTTCTTCAGGCGGGCCACCAGGTCTCCCACGACCTCCTCGAGAGGCTCGATATGATAGGCCGCTTCCACGTCTCTCTTGGCAAAGGCCGTATCCGCATAATCCAGAATCCGGTCCGTCAGATCCTCCATGATATGGAGTTCTTCCTGGGCGGTATAGGAGAACTTCGCGCCCTTCGACACCATATCCTCCACAGAACCCGCAATATGCAGCGCCTGGTCGCCGAGGCGCTCAAACTCGGAGATAACCTTATAATACTGGTCAAGGATGGAGATATGATACTCCTCCGTCAGATGCGGGGTCAGCTGCACCACATACTTGCTGATGGCATCCGTCATCTCATCGATGTAGTCCTCTTCCTGCTTGATGGCCGCAAGCCGCTCCCAGCTGAAATCCTCCATCAGGAGGAATGCCTCCCTCAGATTTTCCCGGGAAGCCCTAAACATGGTCAGCAGCACGGAATAGCAGCTCTGCAGCGCCAGCGCCGGCGTGTCAAAGAACACGGGGCTGAGGGCATCCAGCTTTTCCTTGTACTTGTTTTCCGGTACCTCATCGTCCTTCACGATCTTCCGGCTCAGAGATTCATAGACCCGAAGCATTGGGAACAGCACCACAGCGCAGCCCAGGTTAAAGATCGTGTTGGTATTGGCGATGATGCCCGAATCCACCGTGGCATCCCACAGCCAGTCCAGAAGTCCCATCGCATGAACAATATTGACCACCACAAGAACCACCACGGTCTCGCTGAGGTTGAACAGAATGTTCACCACGCCGACCCGCCGCGGTTCTGCCTTGGCGCCGATGGAACAGACAATCGCCGTTGTCACGCAGTCGCCCAGGTAGATACCCACGATGACCGCGTAGACCGCCTTGAAGGTCAGAAGCCCCGAGGTGGAGAAGGCCTGCAGGATACCGATAGTCGCCGAAGAGCTCTGCAGCACGAAGGCTATGCCCGCGCCGGTGAGATATCCTATGAACGGGTTGGCACCCAGCTTGCTGAACAGGGATTCAAACACGCCGGTTTCCGCCAGCGCATTCACCGCACCGGTCATGTTGAGAAGACCGGAGAACAGAATACCGAAGCCGATGGCAATATTGCCCACAGACCTGGAATTCTTGAAGTTGCATCCCATGATAATGATAATACCGATAATCAGCGCGATCGGAGCCAGTGAAGAAGGCTTAAACAGCTGCAGAATCGAGCCCGACGATGCATCCAGATCCAGCAGACGGATGATCTGGCCTGTGACCGTGGTACCGACATTGGCGCCGATGATAATGCCCAGCGACTGCCGGAGCGTAAGCACGCCGGCACCGACCAGGCCTGACGTGATAACGATGGTCGCCGTCGAAGACTGAATAATCGCCGTGATAAAAAGTCCAAGCAGAAATGCCTTGACCGGATTATTGGTTACCTTTTCCATGGCAACCTTCAGCGCCCCGGAAGAACTCTCCTTCAGACCGTCTCCCATCAGCCGCATTCCGTAAAGGAACATGGCCAGGCCGCCGAACATTGTCAAAAGACTGAAAAAACTCATTTCTGATGTCTCCTGCTGTTACTCAGCGTCACAATATTCCCCATATTAATACATTATAGCACTTTTTTTGATTTCTGAAAGCAAAAGAAGAAGCATCGTCCGTATATGATGCTTCTTCTTTC
>DMCD01000102.1:8541-10792 GCA_003445895.1 Lachnoclostridium sp.
CTGGAGTAGATATAACTGCCGTCCCGCAGCACATAAAATTCTCTGCCCAGGCTGTCCGGATAGGTGATGTCTTCAAAAAGCCGCTTTCCGTCCAGGATCCGGTCCTTCGTCTCCTGGTAGTGGGGAATGATCATCTTCTCGGTAAGCCCGAGCCCCGGAATGAACCGCCGGTAATGGGGATCTGTGCTCTCTCCGGCCAGCTCCGGCTGGGCGTAGACCAGCCTTGCACAGTTCATCGTGCCGGCACTGATTCCCATCACCACGCCCCGGTACTTCTTCATGCACTCCTTCAGCCCGATCTCCTGAAAGAAGGCGTTCTGGGTCGGCACATGGCCGCCCGCCAGAATGATAAAATCCGCCTCTTCCACCAGCTCTTCCGTCTTTTCTTTATTGCGTCCGTCCAGGATCCGGTACCGCGGAAAATCAATCCCGGCCCGGAACAGAGAATTCTGCACCGCCTGCGCAAACTTCTCCGTAAAGGGCACATCCTCCGGGTCGGAGGTGACAAACAGAGCGCATCTCCCGCCCGTCGTATCCCGCCTCAGCCGCAGGATAAACTCATTCTCATCGTTAAAAGGCATCAGAAAGCCCAGAAAGGGCGAACTTGTCAGAAACAGAATCATCAGCTGCATCTCCCGCTTTCATATCGGTGTCCGTCAGAACCTGGGAATATCCTCCTGCTGCATCACGTATTCCCGCTCCGCCCGGTCATATACCAGAACCTGGTTGGCCTTGATCGGAACCAGGCCCAGCTCCCGGACGGCGTAATCATAGACATTCGCCAGATTGACGGCAGAATCGATTCTCTCCTCCAGATCATCATTCTCCCGCTTTACGGACTCCAGCTGCATCCGCAGGCCGGATACCGCCCTGGTATGGCGTCTGACCGAGGACTGCAGCATCAGGTACTGGTTCAGAAGAATCATGGTCACAAGGCATGCCGCGGCAAAGAAGACGGCGTAGCCCCGCATGGTCAGACTCCGGCTGACATGCCGCTTTCCCGTCTTTTTCTTTCTCTTTGCAGAAACCGCCGCAGGCCGCATGGCTTCCCGCTCCTGCAGCTGTCTCGCCGCAGACTCCGTGCTGTACTCCCGCATACCGATCTGATATGTCCTGACCTCCATACTCATGCCCCTCTGATTATGTCCCCTGTACTTATCGTACGTATCCTGCTAACCCTTTCTTCTGTTCTCCCCCGCAAAACAGATTCTCGGGTCCTCCGCGTCCTGTACATCCTCCTCCGCACTGAGGAAAATCATATCTTCCTCCGCGGCCTGTGCGGCCATCATCCAGAGAAGAACGCTTCTTCCCGGATGCTTCTTTCCTTCAAAAAACAGGCTGTCCGCTCCTGCTGCCTGCGCTTCCGTAATCCCCAGCTTCCGGAACCCGGCTTCCTCGCAGTAGGAAGCCACATCCGCCGCCCCGGGAATCCCTTCCTTCTCCCGCATAAGATGTATTCTCTGCACCTCCCACAGGGAAATGACGCTGTAATACACCTCGTTTTTCTCGTTCTCAATCATCCGGCGGGCCCGGTCCGGCAGCCGCCTGTCATTCGTCAGTGCCCAGAGAAGCAGCGTCGTATCCAGAAGTATCTTCATCTGGTCTCCTCCAGATTCTCAGGACAGGTGAATCTTCCTTCCGCCACACCGATTCTCCGGGAAGTCTTTTTCTCCGGAATTCTGGTCATCTGGACCACCGGTTTTCCGTTCCTGGCCAGAAAGATCACGTCCTCTTCCTTCGTCTCCAGCGCTTTTACCAGCCGCGACAGCTCCGTCTTGGCCTCAAACATGTTTACCTGTGTCAGACGGATCACCTCCCGCTGCCGGTTTCCCTGGTTTTATTCGCTTCATCAGCCGTTTTAGCTAATTTAGCTAATACACTTAGTCTGTCTAGCTAACTAAAATCAAGTATAGCGCATTCTGCCCTGTTCTGCAACCGAAAATCCCGGGAATTTTTCGTATTTTTTCGTAAAAAAAAGAGGCAGCCGGCAGTGCTTTCGCACTGCCGGCTGCCACCGGTAACACAGCCCCCCGAAGGGTTCTGGTAATGATTAAATTGGATGTTTTTTCCGATATTACAGCTGCGGACCTGCTGCCACAAGAGCCTTACCTGCTTCATTGCCCTCAAAATTCTTGAAGTTCTTGATGAAGCGGCCTGCAAGATCCTTTGCCTTCTCTTCCCACTCCTCCGGAGTTGCGTAGGTATCTCTCGGGTCAAGGATAGCCGGATCTACGCCCGGAAGCTCGGTCGG
>DMCD01000153.1:0-2162 GCA_003445895.1 Lachnoclostridium sp.
CTGACCTCGGAGGACTACGGTTCTATCGGCGGTCTCATGATTGACATCCTGGGGAGACTCCCCAGAGAAGGGGAGACGGTGACCGTGGACAGCGTCCGGCTTCTGGCCGAGAAGATCGACGGAAGCCGCATCGACAAGGTACGCCTCTTCCTGCATGAAAAGGCGCACGAAAAGGCCCTTCGGCAGTAAATGTTTTTTCTTGCACATGGCTGTTCCGTATGGTATACTGAACGCTAGCATTGAAAAGGAGGACTTTCTAATGAAGCATGTTAAGACTCTTACAACAAGCACACTGAAGACCAGCATGGCAAAGGGCGGATGCGGCGAGTGCCAGACTTCCTGCCAGTCTGCATGCAAGACCAGCTGCACCGTAGGAAACCAGACCTGCGAGAACGAGAAGAGATAATTCTTCGTATCGCCGGAAAAGATAGGTCATATTTACAGGAAGCAGACAAGACGATGCCTGGAGGCATACACTTGTCTGCTTCGTGTGCGTAGTAATTTAAAGGAGCAGTTTTGATTCATCAGTACATTAACAACGGCTATTACATCATTCTGGACGTAAACAGCGGTGCCGTGCATTCGGTGGACGCCCAGATGTATGATGTTGTGGAATATCTTGCGGGACATCTCTCCGATATGGAAAAACCGGAGAAGCTTTCCGAACAGCTCCGGGAGGAGACGAAAGCGGCGCTGTCCGGAAAGTACCCGGCAGAAGAGATCCGGGACTGCCTGGATGACGCCCAGGAGCTCATCGACAGAGGAGAACTGTTTGCGGCGGATGTCTACCGGCAGTTTGTCATGGATTTCAAGAAGCGGAAGACCGTAGTCAAGGCCCTCTGTCTTCATGTGGCCCACGACTGCAACCTGGCCTGCCGCTATTGCTTTGCCGGAGAGGGCGAGTACCACGGGGAGCGCGGACTCATGAGCCTGGAGACGGGAAAGAAAGCGCTGGACTTCCTGGTGGCCAACTCCGGAAACCGCAGAAACCTGGAGGTGGATTTCTTCGGCGGGGAACCGCTGATGAACTGGAAGGTTGTGGAGGAGCTGGTGGCCTACGGCCGTTCTCTGGAAAAGGAGAAGGACAAGCATTTCCGCTTTACCGTCACCACCAACGGAATGCTTCTGGATGATGAGATCATCGATTTCTGTAACCGGGAGATGAGCAATGTGGTGCTCAGCCTGGACGGCAGAAAAGAAGTGAATGACCGGATGCGCCCGACCCGGAACGGAAAGGGCAGCTACGATATCATCGTCCCGAAGTTCAGACACTTCCAGGAGAAGAGGGGAGATAAGGACTACTTTGTCCGGGGAACCTTCACACGCTATAATACGGATTTTGCCGCAGATGTGCTGCACTACGCCGACCTGGGCTTTACAAAGCTTTCCGTGGAGCCGGTGGTGGCGCCGAATGAGGCACCCTACTCCATCCGGGAGGAGGATCTGCCGGTGATTCTGGAGCAGTATGACCTTCTGGCAAAGGAATATATTAAGAGGAAGAAAGAGGGCAGAGGCTTTACCTTCTTCCACTTTATGCTTGACTTGAGCCAGGGACCCTGCGTGGCCAAGCGTCTGGCCGGCTGCGGTTCCGGAACAGAGTATCTTTCCGTTACGCCGAACGGAGACATTTACCCCTGCCATCAGTTCGCGGGCCTGGAGGACTTCAAGCTGGGCAATGTGGATGAGGGCATCGTGAATACGGCGGTGCGGGACGAGTTCAAGCTCTGCAATGTCTATGCCAAGGAAAAGTGCCGGGACTGCTATGCCCGGTTCTACTGCAGCGGAGGCTGTGCGGCCAATTCGTACAACTTCCATGGAACCATCACAGACGCCTACGATATCGGATGCGCCATGCAGAAGAAGCGCATCGAGTGCGCCATCATGATTAAGGCGGCGCTGGGGGATATGGCGGAGAATGACGGATACGCGCCGAGAAGCTGACGGCGCTTTCCAGATATATATTAAAGTAAGGAGACAAAGACAAATACCATGAAGACCAACAAGACAAAGAGTTTCATCGGTCTGGTTCTGGCGATTGCGGCAGCCATTCTCTTCGGCTATTTCGCATACACTTCCCTGAACCAGATTAAGCTGGGTCTGGATCTTGCGGGCGGTGTCAGCATTACCTATCAGGCAAAGGGAGGCACTCCCTCCGCCGAGGA
>DMCD01000153.1:2271-3485 GCA_003445895.1 Lachnoclostridium sp.
GAGGCTGAGGTATACCAGGAAGGCTCAGACCGCATCAATATTGATATTCCGGGTGTATCGGATGCCAACACGATTCTGGAAGAGCTGGGCAAGCCCGGTTCCCTCGTGTTCCTGGATTCCGAAGGACAGCAGGTGCTGGACGGAACACAGGTTACCAGCGCACAGCCCGGTATTGACAAATCCAGCGGTTCCGATGAATATGTGGTGTCCCTGACCTTTGACGAGGCCGGCACCAAGGCCTTCGCCGATGCGACAACCAAAGGCGTAGGCAAGCCGATCTACATTGTGTATGACGGCGGCATCGTGTCTGCCCCGACCGTAAGAGAGCCGATCACCGGCGGACAGTGCCGTATCGACGGTATGGAGAACTATGATGAGGCCAACAACCTGGCGGCTACCATCCGCATCGGTTCCCTGTCCCTGGAGCTGGAAGAGCTCCGCTCCAACGTGGTCGGTGCAAAGCTCGGACAGGAGGCTATCTCCACCAGCCTTAAGGCCGGACTTATCGGCTTTGCCCTGGTCTGCGTCTTCATGATTGGCTTTTACTGGATTCCCGGTGTGGCGGCATCCATCGCCCTGTCCCTGTATGTAGGCCTGATCATTCTGCTTCTGGCCGCATTCAACGAGGCGATCACGCTGACCCTTCCGGGTATTGCAGGTATCATTCTTTCCATCGGTATGGCCGTAGATGCCAACTGTATCATCTTCACCCGTATCCGTGAGGAGATCGGTCTCGGCAAGACAGTGCATTCCGCTATCAAGACCGGTTTCCAGAAGGCACTTTCCGCCATTGTCGATGGTAATATCACCACCATCATCGCGGCAGCCGTACTGTTCTGGAGAGGTTCCGGTTCCGTCAAGGGCTTCGCAGCAACACTGGCGCTCGGTATCCTTCTTTCCATGGTTACCGCACTTCTCATCACCAGAGGCGTTCTGTACGCTCTGTACGGCATCGGCTTTGAGGATAAGAAGTACTACGGCGTAAAGAAAGACCGCGAGCCGAGAAAGGTGCTCAAGTACAGAAAGGTTTTCCTGGCGCTGTCCTGTGCCGTGATCGTTGCCGGCTTTGCAGCCATGGGAATCAACGCTTCCGGCGGCAAGGATATCCTGAACTACAGCATGGAGTTCAAGGGCGGTACCTCCACCAATGTTACCTTCAATGAGGACATGAGCCTGGAGCAGATTTCCACGGAAGTCGTTCCGGTTGTGGAAGA
>DMCD01000120.1:0-2679 GCA_003445895.1 Lachnoclostridium sp.
CGTGGGCGTAGGCGCGTCCCGCGTGCGCGACCTGTTTAAGAACGCGCAGCAGCAGGCGCCCTGCATCATTTTTATCGATGAGATCGACGCCATCGGCAAGAAGCGCGACGGCGGAAATTTCGGCGGCAATGACGAAAGAGAGCAGACCTTAAACCAGCTGCTCACCGAGATGGACGGCTTTGAGAACAACGGTGGCGTTGTGATTCTCGCGGCCACCAACCGTCCGGAATCCCTGGACCCGGCGCTGACGAGACCGGGACGGTTTGACCGGAGAGTGCCGGTGGAACTGCCCGACTTAAAGGGCCGTGAAGATATCCTGAAGGTACACGCAAAGAAGATCAAGATTGCGGACAACGTGGATTTCTCGAAGATTGCCCGCATGGCCTCCGGCGCCTCCGGCGCGGAGCTGGCCAACATTATCAATGAGGCAGCGCTCCGGGCAGTCCGGGACGGCAGAAAGTTCGCCTCCCAGGCGGATCTGGAAGAGTCCATCGAGGTGGTTATCGCCGGTTATCAGAAGAAGAATGCGATTCTCACCACCAAGGAAAAGCTGATTGTGTCCTACCACGAGATCGGACATGCCCTGGTGGCGGCAAAGCAGACCAACTCCGCACCGGTGCAGAAGATCACCATCATTCCCAGAACCTCCGGCGCTCTCGGCTACACCATGCAGGTGGAGGAGGGCAATCACTACCTGATGAACAAGGAAGAGCTGGAGAATAAGATTGCCACCCTGACCGGCGGAAGAGCCGCCGAGGAAGTTGCCTTCGGCTCTGTCACCACCGGCGCCAGCAATGATATCGAGCAGGCGACCCGGCTGGCGAGAGCCATGATCACCCGCTACGGCATGAGCGATGACTTCGACATGGTGGCCATGGAGACCGTGACCAACCAGTATCTGGGCGGAGATACCACGCTGGCCTGCTCCGCGGAGACCCAGGCGCTGATCGACCGGAAGGTGGTGGACCTGGTGAGAGTGCAGCATGAGAAGGCAAAGAAGATTCTCACCGACAACCGCCGGAAGATGGATGAGCTGGCCCAGTTCCTCTATGAGAGAGAGACCATCACGGGCGAGGAGTTCATGGAGATTCTCGAGCGCCCGGTACAGCTTCCGCAGCAGGCGGAGGCAGTGCAGGAGACTCCGGAGGCAGAGACTGCGCAGGTGACTGCGGAGGCGGAAGCTGTGCAGGAGAACGGGCAGACCGATACGGATAATACATAATTACACAATGCGGCGGATGCCGGGAAATGCCCCGGTATCCGCTGTTTTCAACTTTACTCAAAGGAATTTCAACCACATCTTGCATTTTGCAAATGCCCATGTTATTATGGGAAAAATCCCAACGCGAAAGGTATTCTGAGATGAAAAAAGTTACTTGGTTTTACCTGAATGGATGCCCTTACTGCAGAAAGGCAGAGCAGGCCTATGAAGCGCTTACTGCTGCAAATCCGGCGTATCAGAACGTCGTGACAGAGCGGATCGAGGAGAACGCACATCCGGGAATTGCGGACAGGTATGATTACTATTTCGTTCCTTCTTTCTTCACAGAGGGAGAGAAGGTGTACGAGGCGGCCCGGACAGACGGTTATGAGGAAATCCTGGCCGGCCTGAAAAAGGCACTGGATACGGCAATGGCAGACTAATACACACATAAGAAAGAGAGGCAGGAACATGGCAAAAATCATTGGCGAAGGAATTACCTTTGATGACGTACTGCTGGTACCGTCTTATTCTGAGGTGATTCCGAACCAGGTTGATCTCTCCACGTATCTCACCAAGAAGATCCAGCTCAACATTCCGCTGATGAGCGCGGGCATGGATACCGTCACCGAGAGCAAGATGGCAATCGCGATGGCGAGACAGGGCGGCATCGGCATCATCCACAAGAATATGTCGATCGAGCAGCAGGCGGAAGAAGTTGATAAGGTAAAACGTTCCGAGAACGGTGTTATTACCGATCCGTTCTCACTCTCTCCGGAGCATACGCTCCGCGATGCGGACGAGCTGATGGGCAAGTTCCGGATTTCCGGCGTGCCGATCACCGAGAACGGGAAGCTGGTGGGCATCATCACCAACCGCGATCTGAAGTTTGAAGAGGATTACAGCCAGCTGATCCGGGACTGCATGACCAGCAAGAACCTGGTGACGGCACCGGTGGGCATCAGCATGGAGGATGCGAAGAAGATTCTGGCCAAGGCGAAGGTGGAGAAGCTCCCCATCGTCGACGAGAATTACAATCTCCGCGGACTCATCACCATCAAGGATATTGAGAAGCAGATCAAGTACCCGAATTCCGCAAAGGATTCCCAGGGACGCCTTCTCTGCGGCGCCGGCGTAGGCATCACCGCCAATGTTCTGGACCGTGTGGGAGCTCTGGTAGACGCCCATGTTGACGTCATTGTTCTGGATTCCGCCCACGGTCATTCCGCGAATGTCATTCACTGTGCGGAGATGATCAAGAAGGAATATCCGGATCTGCAGGTTATCGCGGGCAATGTGGCGACAGCGGAAGCAACGCGGGCTCTGATTGAGGCCGGCGTGGACGCCGTCAAGGTCGGTATCGGACCGGGTTCCATCTGCACGACCCGCGTGGTTGCAGGTATCGGCGTACCGCAGATCAGCGCTGTCATGGACTGCTACGGCGTGGCGAAGGAGTATGGCATTCCGATCATCGCCGA
>DMCD01000120.1:2741-16668 GCA_003445895.1 Lachnoclostridium sp.
GGCGGCATCAAGTATTCCGGCGATATCACGAAGGCCATCGCGGCAGGCGGTTCCGTCTGCATGCTGGGTTCCATGTTCGCCGGCTGCGACGAGAGCCCGGGCGACTTCGAGCTGTATCAGGGAAGAAAGTACAAGGTATACCGCGGCATGGGCAGTATCGCCGCCATGGAGAACGGCAGCAAGGACCGCTATTTCCAGGAAGGCGCCAAGAAGCTGGTGCCGGAGGGCGTCGAGGGACGTGTGGCCTATAAGGGACTGGTGGAGGATACCGTCTTCCAGCTGATCGGCGGACTTCGCGCCGGCATGGGCTACTGCGGTGCCCACACGATCCCGGAACTGCAGGAGAATTCCCGGTTTGTCAAGATCTCCGCAGCTTCCCTCAAGGAGAGCCATCCCCACGATATTCACATCACAAAGGAAGCACCGAACTACAGCGTCAGCGAATAAGCATCGTAAGAATAATCATCTGTATCAGAAAAAACAGGAGGAACGGCTTTCCCGAAAACTGCGGGATGGCCGTTCTTCTTGCTTATACGCCGCGGTTGCGGTATAATGTAAGTTCAGAAATAAAGTGGCGAACTATGCTGATTTGGAGGACTTTATGACCAGGAGAGAACTTAGGGAACACTGTTTTAAGCTGTTGTTCTGCACGGCGTTTTACCCGAGTGAAGAGGTGGAGGAGCAGATAGAACAGTATTTCGGCGAGCCGCAGGAGACGGACGATGAGCCGGAGGGAACCGGAGAGGTGATTCATGATCCTGCGATGGACGTGTTTGACGGCGGTTATGTCCGTGAAAAGGTCCAGAAGATCGTGGAAAAGGTTCCGGAACTCGACGAGGAGATCGGCCGGGTGGCGGAAGGATGGAGCGTTGCCCGCATGGGGCGGGAAGAGCTGACCATTCTCCGGCTTGCCCTGTATGAGATAAGGTACGAGGAAGATATTCCGAACAAGGTATCGGTCAATGAGGCCGTGGAGCTGGCCAAGAAGTTCGGCGGCAGAGATTCCGCATCCTTTGTCAACGGAATTCTCGCGAGACTCATGCCGGCCTCCGAGGCATAAGATACAGGAGCGGCAGATGGCAAATGTATATTCCGTATCGCAGGTGAACTCCTACATCCGCAATATGTTTGCCCAGGACTACGCCCTGAGCCGTATTTCGGTGACCGGGGAGGTCTCCAACCTGAAGTACCACAGTTCGGGGCATATCTATTTTACCCTGAAGGATTCCGGGGGTGCCATCGCCTGCGTCATGTTTGCCGGAAAACGGGCCCAGGGACTTCTGTTCCGCATGGAGGAAGGCCAGAAGGTCATTGCAAGCGGCAGCATCGAGGTTTACGCAAAGAGCGGCCAGTACCAGCTGTACGCGAACCGGATTATCCGGGACGGCCAGGGAGACCTGTTTCAGAAGTTTGAGCAGCTGAAGAAACAGCTGGAAGAGATGGGGATGTTTGCCCCGGAATATAAGAAACCGATCCCGAAGTACGCAAAGACGGTGGGAGTGGTCACCGCAGAGACGGGAGCGGCCATTCACGATATCATGAATATCGCATCCCGCAGAAACCCCTATGTGCAGCTGATTCTCTGCCCGGCGAAGGTGCAGGGAGAGGGGGCGGCCGAGAGCATCGTGAGAGCCATCGGCATCCTGGACGCCATGGGGACGGATGTGATGATTGTGGGGCGCGGAGGCGGTTCCATCGAGGACCTCTGGGCCTTCAATGAGGAGATTGTGGCGCGGGCCGTCTTTTCCTGCAGAACGCCGGTGATATCGGCCGTCGGCCATGAAACCGACTGGACGATTGCGGATTTCGTGGCGGATCTTCGGGCGCCGACCCCGTCCGCGGCGGCAGAGCTGGCAGTATTCGACTACGCGCTGTTTGAGCGGAGTCTTGCAGAAACCCGGCAGAAGTTAAGAAGGCTCTCGGACCGGAAGACGGATGAGATGCGGAAGATGCAGGAGTACTTCCGCCTGAAGCTTCTTTCCCACAGCCCCGAACGGGAGCTGAATACCCGCAGGCAGGCGCTGGCGGATATTTCGGACCGGATGGAGCTTCTCATGAGCGGGCATATCCGGGAGAGCAGAAGAGACCTGGAACTGTCCAGAGAGCGGATGGAGCGGGGGATTGCGGCAAAGCTTTCGGATAGGCAGAAGCGCCTGCAGGTCCTTGCGGGACGTCTGGACGGACGCTCGCCCCTGCGGAAGATTTCCGGCGGTTTCGGCTTTGTCACGGACAAATCCGATGCGCGGATCGACACGGTGGACAAGGCTGTGCCGGGAGAGCAGATTCGAATTCGGATGAGGGACGGGCGCATCAGCGCGCTTGTTTCGGAAGTGGAGAAAGAATGGCAGAACAGCTGACGATAGAAGAGATTTTCCGGAAGCTTGATGATATCGTACGGAAGATGGACGACGGCGAGGTATCGCTGGAGGAATCCTTTACCCTCTATGAGACCGGCATGAAGCTGGTGAAAGAGGCGGGGGAGAGGATTGATCTGGTGGAGAAGAAAATCCGCGTCCTTCACGATGACGGACAGGAAGAAGAGAGGGATGCGTAATGACCTTTACAGAGGCAAAACAGGAGATCGAAGAGATCATTTATTCCTATCTTCCGGAGGAGTGCGGCCCCCAGAAGACCATATTTGAGGCCATGAACTACAGCATGAAGGCCGGCGGAAAGAGAATCCGCCCCATGCTGATGCGGGAAGTATACCGCCTCTTCGGCGGGAGCGGGAAAGAGATTGAACCGATGATGGCGGCGATGGAGATGATGCACACCTCCTCCCTGATTCACGACGATCTGCCCTGCATGGACAACGATGAGTACCGCCGGGGCAAGAAGACCACCTGGGTGGTCTTCGGCTATGACATGGCGGTTCTTGCGGGAGACGCCCTGATGCTCTACGCCTTTGAGACGGCGGCGAAGGCCCTCTCCATGACGGAGAATACGGCGGCTTGCGCCCGCTGCATGCAGATTCTGGCATCGAAGTCCGGAATATACGGCATGGTGGGCGGACAGACCGTGGATGTGGAACTGACGGGAAAGCCCGTGCCGAAGGATAAGCTGAATTTTATCTATGAGCTGAAGACCGGTGCCCTTCTGGAGGCATCCATGATGATGGGGGCTGTGATGGCGAACGCCTCGGAGGAGGACCTTAAGAAGGTGGAACGGATGGCCGGAGATATCGGCCTGGCCTTCCAGATCGAGGATGACATCCTGGATGAGACCAGCACCACCGAGGAGCTGGGAAAGCCGGTGGGCAGCGATGCAAAGAATGAAAAAACAACCTACGTGACGGTGGAGGGTCTGGAAAAGGCCCGGGCCGACGCGAGGGCGCTCTCCGAGGAGGCGGTGCAGATTCTGCACGAGCTCCCGGGAGAGAACCGCTTCCTGGAGGAGCTGATCCTTCAGCTGGTGGACCGCAGATACTAGGCGGATATGTTTCTGAAATGGGGTGACTATCCTGATACTTGACAGAATCAACGGTCCGGAGGATGTGAAGAAGCTCAGAGGGGAGGAGCTTTCACAGCTTGCGGAAGAAATACGGACCTTCCTGATTGAGAAGATCAGCATGACGGGAGGACATCTGGCCTCGAATCTGGGCGTGGTGGAGCTGACCATCGCACTGTTCCGCGCTTTTTCCCTGCCGGAGGATAAGATTGTCTGGGATGTGGGGCACCAGTCCTACACCCACAAGATCCTGAGCGGCAGAAAAGACGGATTCGACGCCCTCAGACAGTACGGCGGCATGAGCGGATTCCCCAAGAGGGCAGAATCCAGCTGCGACGCCTTTGATACCGGCCACAGCTCCACCTCTATCTCCGCCGGACTGGGCATTGCCCAGGGCCGGGATCTGATGAGAGAGAACTACAAGGTGGTTTCGGTCATCGGGGATGGGGCGCTGACGGGCGGCATGGCCTATGAGGCGCTGAACAACGCCGGACGGATGAAAACGAACTTTATCATCGTCCTGAATGACAATAACATGTCCATCTCGGAGAATGTGGGCGGCATGTCCACCTATCTCTCCAATCTGCGGGCGGACGAGGGATACAACCTTCTGAAGAAGGCGGTTTCGGATTCCCTCTCCAACATTCCGCTGGTGGGAGACCGGATGGTCAATACGCTTCTTCGGACGAAGAACAGCATCAAGCAGTTCCTGATACCCGGGATGCTGTTTGAGAATATGGGCCTGACCTATCTGGGTCCGGTGGACGGACATGATATCCGGAAGCTGGAGCGGATTTTCCGGGAGGCCCAGAAGATTGACCGCGCGGTGCTGATCCACGTGATCACCCGGAAGGGCAAGGGGTATGCGCCGGCGGAAAAGAACCCGGCGGCCTTCCACGGCGTGGGTCCCTTCTGCATCGAGACGGGAGAGCTGAAGAAGTCCAGCGAGAATCCCAGCTATACGGAAGTATTTTCCAGAGAGCTCTGCCGCCTGGCGGCGAAGGATGAGCGGATTGTCGCTCTGACGGCGGCCATGCCCGACGGGACGGGCCTTTCCCGGTTTGCGAGACGTTTTCCGAAGCGGTTCTTTGACGTGGGCATCGCCGAGCAGCACGCGGTGACCAGCGCCGCTGGCATGGCGGCGGCAGGCCTTAGGCCGGTGGTGGCGGTGTATTCCTCCTTCCTGCAGCGGGCCTATGACCAGATTGTGCATGATGTCTGTCTGCAGAATCTTCCGGTGGTGTTCTGCATCGACCGGGCGGGCCTTGTGGGGTCCGACGGCGAGACCCACCAGGGAATCTTTGACCTGACCTATCTGTCCTCCATCCCGTCGATGACGGTGATGGCGCCCAAGAATATGTGGGAGCTCAGGGATATGATGCGCTTTGCCCTGTCTCTCGGCAGTCCGGCCGCCATCCGCTATCCCCGGGGCGAGGCCTATCGGGGCCTTAGAGACCACCGGGCAGTTGTGGAGTACGGAAAGAGCGAGATGCTCTATGAGGAGAAGGACCTGGCCCTTGTGGCCTTCGGCAGCATGGTCAGCTGTGCGGAGCACATCCGCGCGAAGGTCCGAAAGGAAGGAAAAGCCTGCACGCTGGTGAACGGCCGGTTTGTCAAGCCCATCGATTACGGGATGCTGGACCGCCTGGCACAGGACCATTCCGTGATTGTGACCCTGGAGGAGAATGTGCTCCGGGGCGGCGCGGGCGAAGAGATCACGGCCTACATTCACAGCCATTATCCGGAGATCCGGGTGGTGAATATCGGCCTGCCGGATACCTATGTGGAGCATGGCAATGTCTCCGTTCTGCGGAAGGCTCTGGGGATTGACAGCGATTCCATCATCGAGCGGCTGAGGAAGGAGAACGTGATATGAAAAAGCGACTGGACGTTCTTCTGACGGAGCAGGGGTTTGCGGAGTCCCGGGAGAAGGCGAAAACCATCATTATGTCCGGGATTGTGTATGTGAACAACCAGAAGGAGGACAAGGCGGGAGCCATGTTTCCGGAGGACTGTTCCATCGAGGTCCGGGGGCAGACCCTCCGGTATGTGAGCCGCGGCGGACTGAAGCTGGAGAAGGCCATGAAGAGCTTTCCCATCGAACTTGCGGGCGCTGTCTGCATGGACGTGGGCGCCTCCACCGGCGGGTTTACCGACTGCATGCTGCAGAATGGCGCATCAAAGGTTTACGCCGTGGATGTGGGGCACGGGCAGCTGGCCTGGAAGCTTCGGAACGACGAGCGGGTTGTCTGTATGGAGAAAACCAATATCCGCTACGTCACGCCGGAGGATATCGGGGAGGCGGTGGACTTTGTATCCATCGACGTCTCGTTTATCTCTCTGACCATGGTGCTGGGTCCGGTCCGGGCGATTCTGAAGCCGGAAGGGCATGTCACGGCACTCATCAAGCCGCAGTTTGAGGCGGGACGGGAGAAGGTCGGAAAGAAGGGCGTCGTGCGGGAGAAAAGCACCCACGAGGAGGTCATCGAAAAGGTGATTCTCTACGCCCGTTCCATCGGCTTCTCGGTGCTGGGACTGGATTATTCGCCCATCCGGGGCCCGGAGGGGAATATCGAATATCTGGTGTATCTCGGCAATACGGGAGATGAATTTGATACCGCAGCGATTCGCGCCACGGTGGACCGGGCGCATGAGGAACTGGATCGATGAATAACTTTTTTGTTATCGCAAATACAGAAAAGGACTACGCGATGCAAACCGCGGATAAGGTGGAGGAGTTCCTGCAGGACCGGGGACTTTCCTGCCGGCGGGCCGACAGTACGAAGAAAAAGCGGGTGCAGAAGATCACGGGGCTGGAGCCCCATTTTACGGACGCCGGGCAGATCCCGGACAACACCGACTGCATCATCGTGCTGGGCGGCGACGGAACCCTTCTGCAGGCGGCGAGAGATACCGCCGGCAAGGATATTCCGCTTCTCGGCATCAACAACGGCCATCTGGGGTACCTTTCCCAGGTGAGCGATGATGACGCGGTTTTTCCGGCGCTGGAGCGGCTGATCAACGATGATTACCGCATTGACCGAAGAATGCTTTTAGACGGCGCGGTGTATTCGGGAAAGAAGATGATTAAAAGGGATATTTCCATGAACGACGTCATCCTTTCCCGCGGCGGTACCAATCCCATGCACTTTCGTGTGTATGTCGATGACCAGGCGCTGGGAGAGTATGCGGGCGACGGCATCGTGGTCGCCACGCCGACGGGGTCCACGGCCTACAGCCTTTCGGCCGGGGGGCCGATCCTGGATCCGGCAACGCGCATGATTGTTCTGACACCGGTCTGCGCGCACATCATCGGGTCCAGAAGTATCGTTATATCGCACCGCAGTATCGTAAAAATTGTTATTGATCCGGAATATACCGGCACACAGAGCGTAAGCTTCGACGGGGGTGAAGCGATCGCCGTGAAGCCGGGGGATCACATTGTAATAACGGAATCAGTATTGACCGCACCGCTGATTGAACTGGAACGGATGTCGTTCCTGGAGCGGCTGCGCAGGAAGATGCAGATGATTTAATTTGGGGGAGACTATCATGAAACTCGAAAGACACAGCAAAATTGTGGAACTGATTGGAAAGTATGACATCGAAACACAGGAGGAACTGGCAGCCTATCTTCAGAAAGAAGGATTCCAGGTGACCCAGGCGACGGTATCGCGGGACATCCGGGAGCTTCGGCTGACCAAGGTGCAGACGGGCAAGGGACGCCAGAAGTATTCCCTGATCCATCAGCAGTCACCTTCGGATGACAAGTACATCCGGATCCTGCACGACAGCTTCCTTTCCATGGACATGGCCCAGAATATCCTGGTGATACGGACAGTCTCGGGAATGGCCATGGCGGTGGGGGCTGCCATCGATTCTCTGAACTTTCCGGAGGTTGTGGGGTGCATTGCCGGCGATGATACGGTTATGTGCGCCATCCGCACGCTGGACGACACCATCGTCCTGATGGACAAGATCCGCAAGCTGATTGAATGATTGGAGGAAGGAAGAATTGCTTCTTGAACTTCATGTAAAAAACCTGGCTCTGATCGACAGCGCCCATGTGGAATTCGGGGAAGGACTCAATATCCTCACCGGAGAAACCGGTGCGGGTAAGTCCGTCATCATCGGTTCCGTGAACATGGCGCTGGGTCAGAAGGCACCGAAGGAGATGATCCGGCAGGGGGCGGATTACGCCCTGGTTGAGCTGGTGTTTCAGACCGACAGGGAGGAAGTCCTGGAGGCCCTCCGGGATATCGGAGCGGAGGCGGATGAGGACGGCTGCGTCATCATCTCCCGGCGGATTACCCCCCAGCGGAGCACCAGCCGGGTCAATGACCGGACCGTGACTGCGGCCGGACTCCGGAAGGTGACATCCCTTCTTCTGGACATTCACGGGCAGCATGAGCACCAGTCCCTTTTAAACCGGGGAAAGCATCTGGAGATCCTGGATGAATTCGGCGGGAAGGAGACCTGTGAGCTGAAGCGCCGGGTGGCGGAGGAGTACCGGCATTACCGGGAGCTTCAGAAGGCCATGGAGGACTGCTCCGGGGATGAGGAGGCGCGCAGGCGGGAAGCGGATTTCCTGACCTTCGAGATTGGTGAGATCGAGGATGCGGCGCTCCTTTCCGGGGAAGAGGAGAAGCTGGAGATATCCTTCCGCAGAATGTCCAACAGCAGAAAAATCACGGAGAATGTGGAGAGAGCCGCAGCCCTCACCGAAGAAAACGGGTATTCCGCGGCGGTGGGTGCCATCGAGGAGGCGCTGGCCTACGACGAGAACCTGACCGGCATCCGGGATATGCTCTATGACCTGGATTCCCTGGCGGAGGACCTCCGCAGGGCCCTTTCGGAATATCTGGAGGATCAGACCTTCGATGAGGAGGAATTCCGGGAGGTGACCGGGCGTCTTGACCTCATCCGGAATCTGGAGCAGAAGTACGGGCGGACCGTGGATGACGTGCTGCTGGCGCTGGAGGAGAAGAAGAACCGGCTCGAGGTTCTGTCCCATTTTGACGAGATCCGGGAAAAGACGCAGAAAGAGTACCGGGAGTCGGAGGAGAAGCTTCGGAAGCTCTGCGAATCTCTGACGGCGGAACGAAAGAAGACGGCGAAGGTTCTTGCGGAAAAGATCCGGGAGAAGCTTCTGGATCTGAATTTCCTGGATGTCCGGTTTGAGATGGCCTTTGAGGAGCTGCCTCACTTTACATCGGATGGTCTGGATGCGGCAGAATTCATGATTTCCGCCAATCCCGGCGAGCCGGTGCGGCCTCTGGCCATGGCAGCCTCCGGCGGCGAGCTTTCGAGAATCATGCTGGCCATCAAGACGGTGCTGGCGGAGACAGATGAGATTCCGACCCTGATTTTTGATGAGATTGATACCGGCATCAGCGGCCGCACGGCCCAGAAGGTGTCGGAGCAGCTGGGAATCATCGCCGGAAAGCACCAGGTCATCTGCATTACCCACCTGCCGCAGATTGCGGCGATGGCGGATCGTCATTTTGAGATCCGCAAGGATGCCGTCGGCGAAAGAACGGTGACTTCCATCCGGGAGCTCACCCATGATGAAATGTGCGGAGAACTGGCAAGGCTTCTGGGCGGCGCCGAGATCACCGAGGCGGTTCTGCAGAACGCCCGGGAGATGAAGGCGCTGGCAGACAGGGAGAAAGCGGCCCATCGTGGATAAAAAGTATGTTCAGGTATATGACCATTTCAGAAATCTGATCACATCCGGCAGTCTGGCAAAGGGAAGCCGGCTGCCCTCGGTGCGCAGATGCGCGGAGCAGCTGGGATATTCCGGAACGACCGTGGAGCAGGCCTATATGATGCTGGCGGCCGACGGGTATATCATTTCCAGGCCCCGGAGCGGCTTTTACGTGACGGACCTGTTCTCGCCGGAGCGGCAGGCAGGGACGCCGAAGAGACTTCCGGAGCAGCAGAAGACAGCTGTCCGGTATGACTTTGCCTCCGCCGGCGCAGACCGGGAGAGCTTCCGGTTTGAGGTCTGGCGGCGCTACATGCGAAGCGCCCTGCGGCAGGATATCCGGCTTTTAAGCTACGGAGAACCCCAGGGAGAGCGGGACCTCCGGGAGGTGCTGGCCCAGTACCTGGAGAAGAACCGGAGTGTCTTCTGCAGCGCGGACAGCATCGTGGTCGGCGCGGGCACCCAGAGTCTTCTGAACATTCTCTGTCCGCTGATTCCCGACCGGAAGGATGTGATTCTGGCCAATGATTTCTTCCCCCAGGGACAGCAGACCTTCGAGGATTACGGATTCCGGGTCCGGAGAGGAAGCTCCCTTGCCGGGAGCGCCGAGGGCGCCATCGTCTACATTGCCCCGTCCCAGTTAAGCCGAAGAAGGCAGGCCATGCCGGTGCGGGAGAGGGCAGCCTTCCTGAAGGAGGCGAAAGCCCGGGGCAATCTTATCATCGAAGATGATTATAACAGTGAATTCAGCTACGCCCAGCGGCCGGCGCCCTCCATGCAGGGACTGGCGGAAGGAAAGGGCGTGGTCTATATGGGAACATTTTCCAGACTTCTGCTTCCCTCCATCCGACTGAGCTATATGGTTCTGCCGGAGGAGCTTCTGCCCCTTTACCGCGCACGAGCCGGGCGGTACAATCAGACCGCCTCCAAGGCGGAACAGATTGCCCTCTGCCAGTATATGCGGGACGGCAATCTGGAGAGCCAGATCCGGAAGGCGAGGAAGCGGTACGGCCAGAAGGCGGAGCTTATCTGTCAGGAGATCCGGGAGGTATTCGGACCTGCGTCAGAGGCTTCTCCCCGGGGCGCGGGATATCTCGTTTCCTTCCGGGCAGGCTGCGGGCTTTCGGCCGAAGAGATCCTCAGACGGGCCGGGAATGCGGGCATCGCTCTCCGGTGCCGGCCGGTTCCGGGAGAGGAAGAGAGAGAGCCGGAGATTCTTCTGTATCTCGCGGCGATGGAGACAGAACGGTACAGGGAGGCGCTGCTTTCTCTACGCAGTGCTTTGCTGTCGGAATGATAAATACGACTATGAGAATAACCTGTTGACAGGCACAGGAGGAGGAGACGTCATGAGAGACGGATTTGTCCGTATTGCAGCGTCCACACCGGATGTCCGGGTGGCTGATGTGAAGTTTAACTGCGCGCAGATTGCAGAGCAGATTGAGAAGAACCGGGAGGCCGGCGTCAAGATTCTGGTATTGCCGGAGCTGGCGGTGACCGCCTACACCTGCGGGGAGCTGTTTAACCAGAAGTCCCTTCTGGACGC
Organism: Lachnoclostridium sp.; assembly: GCA_003445895.1. Taxonomy (GTDB): domain Bacteria; phylum Bacillota; class Clostridia; order Lachnospirales; family Lachnospiraceae; genus Clostridium_R. Next base: position 13,442 of record DMCD01000120.1, read on the forward strand.
GGCTTCGGAAGGCGTGAAGATGCTTGCGGAGTGCACCAGAGGAAGTGATATGGTTGTGTTCGTGGGCGTTCCCTGGTCTTACAGCGGAAAGCTGTATAACTGCGCGGCCTGTCTGCAGAACGGCAGACTGCTGGGACTGGTTCCCAAGAAGTGGGTGCCCAACTACGGCGAATTCTATGAGGCCAGATGGTTTACCCCCGGCTTTGATACCGCCGTGCAGGTGGACTTTGACGGCTATAAGGTTCCCATGGGGAGCCGCATCCTCTTTGCCTGCGAGAATCAGGAGAACCTGATCATCGGCGCGGAGATCTGCGAGGATGTGTGGGTGCTTGCGCCGCCCAGCATCAGCCATGCGGAGGCGGGAGCCACGGTGATTGTCAACTGCTCGGCCAGCGATGAGGTGACCGGAAAGAGCGATTACAGAAGAAGCCTGATTTCCGGACAGTCCGCAAGACTTCTGGCCTGCTATGTCTATGCGACGGCGGGTGAGGGAGAGTCCACAACGGATCTGGTATTCGGCGGACAGAATATGATCGCGGAGAACGGCACGATCCTTGCCGAGTCGGAGCGGTTTGCCAACGGAACCATCATGGCGGATACGGATCTGGAGCGTCTTGAGGGCGAGCGCCGCAGAATGTCCACCTACCAGGAGCGGGGAAGACTGGGATATGAGATTGTAAACTTCCGTCTGGAGGAGACCGAAGAACCGTTAATCCGTGCCATCGATCCGTCCCCCTTCGTGCCCGGCGATGAAGAGAGCCGCAGCCGCCGCTGTGAGGAGATTCTCACCATCCAGGCCATGGGACTGAAAAAACGTCTGGCCCACACCCACTGCACCTGCGCCGTGGTCGGCATCTCCGGCGGTCTTGACTCGACCCTGGCACTGCTGGTGACAGCAAGAGCCTTTGATATGCTGAATATTCCGCGTAAGAATATCGTGGCTGTGACCATGCCCGGCTTCGGCACCACGGACCGGACCTACAACAATGCCTGCACCCTCACAAAGATTCTGGGCGCGGAGCTTAAGGAAGTCAGCATCGTGGATGCGGTGAACATCCACTTCCGGGATATCGGACAGGACAGCAGTGTTCACGATGTCACCTACGAGAATTCCCAGGCGAGAGAGCGCACCCAGATTCTGATGGATATCGCCAACCGCTTAAACGGCATGGTCATCGGTACCGGCGACATGTCGGAGCTGGCGCTGGGATGGGCGACCTACAACGGAGACCACATGTCCATGTACGGCGTGAACGCCGGCGTGCCGAAGACGCTGGTTCGCCATCTGGTGCGTTACTTTGCCGATACCTGCGGTGAGGAGAAGCTCTCCGCCATCCTTCTGGATGTGCTGGATACGCCGGTGAGCCCGGAGCTTCTGCCGCCGAAGGACGGTCAGATTTCCCAGAAGACCGAGGATCTGGTGGGCCCCTATGAGCTCCACGATTTCTTCCTGTATTATATCCTGCGGGCGGGATACCGGCCCGGCAAGATTTTCCGGCTGGCGAAGATTGCCTTTGCCGGAGAGTATGACGATGCGACCATTCTCAAGTGGCTGAAGACATTCTACCGCAGATTCTTCTCCCAGCAGTTCAAGCGTTCCTGCCTGCCGGACGGCCCGAAGGTCGGTACGGTCACGCTGTCCCCGCGCGGGGACTGGCGCATGCCGTCGGATGCGGTCAGCGCGCTCTGGCTGCAGCAGTGCGAAAATCTGTAAAACCGAAAAATGACAGGACTCCCGCGGGGTGCGTGAAATGCGTGCCCCGCCGCGTTTTTGCACGCAGTGAACACTCTTTGTATATTTTGACCGAATGATTTGTCAAAAAAATCACAGACCGTCAATAACTATGAAAAATAATGGGTAGATTGTGAGAAAATTGAATCTTTTTCACAAATTTGGTGGGTGAAATTCTTGACAAACCCATGGGAATGAATATAATATTTATCGTATACATGTGTGTATATACAATTAACCCACGTTCCACGAGTTGCAGTGCGGCTTTGGCGCGAAGTCAGATCTGCCGAATGTCGCATTTGTAATGATATTTGGAATTTATTTTTTTGGGAGGTTTACTGGTATGGATTTTAGGCTTACGAAAGAGCAGGCTATGGTTCAGAAGATGTGCCGCGAGTTCGCGGTCAACGAGATTGAGCCGATCGCTGCAGAAATCGACGAGCAGGAGCGTTACCCGCACGAGACCGTTGCGAAGATGCGCAAGCTGGGCTTGATGGGAATTCAGTTCCCGAAGGAGCTGGGCGGCTCCGGCGGCGACACCATCTGCTACTCCATCGCAATCGAAGAGGCATCCCGCTTCTGCGGCACCACCGGCTGCATCATTTCTTCGCATGCTACGCTGGGCGCTTGGCCGATCTTTAAGTACGGCACCGCTGAGCAGAAGGAAAAGTGGCTCCGCCCGCTGATCGACGGTCACAAGACCGGCGCTTTCGGCCTGACCGAGCCGAACGCGGGCACCGACTCCGCTGCACAGCAGACGGTTGCTGAGAAGCAGGAAGACGGCTCCTACATCATCAATGGTTCCAAGGTATTTATCACCGGCGGCGGCATCGCTGACACCTATGTCATCTTTGCTATGACCGATAAGACCCAGAGAAATCGCGGCATTTCCGCTTTCATTCTGGACAAGGACGATCCCGGCTTCTCCATCGGCAAGATCGAGCATAAGATGGGTATCCGCGGCTCCCAGACCGCAGAGCTGGTATTCGAAGACGTTCACGTTCCCGCAGACCGTCTGCTCGGCAGAGAGGGTCAGGGCTTCAAGATCGCTATGACCACGCTGGACGGCGGCCGTATCGGCATCGCTTCCCAGGCACTCGGCATCGCGCAGGGCGCAATGGATCAGGCAGTTCAGTACATGAAGGAGCGCGTTCAGTTCGGCAAGCCGATCTCCAAGTTCCAGGGCCTGCAGTGGATGGTCGCTGACATGGAGACTCAGATTGAGGCTGCCCGTCTGCTGATTCGCCGCGCTGCATTCAACAAGGATCACGGCCTGCCGTACAACAAGGAAGCTGCTATGGCGAAGCTGTTCGCTTCCGAGACCGCGATGGACGTTACCACCAAGGCGCTGCAGATCTTCGGCGGCTACGGCTACATCCGTGAGTACCCGATGGAGCGCATGATGCGTGATGCCAAGATCACCGAGATCTACGAGGGCACTTCCCAGGTACAGCGCATGGTAATCGCAAACAACGTACTCGGCAAGTAAGAATAG
>DMCD01000054.1:0-6130 GCA_003445895.1 Lachnoclostridium sp.
GGCGGGCTCTCCGAAGAACTTGTCTCCTCCCTGGGACTCCAGGGCGATGACCGCGCGGAGAATCGCATTGATGCTCTGTCTTGACATATTGCCGTACTGCTGGGAGAGCTCCTTGCTGTTATCTCCCATATACTGCAGCATCGCGCGAAGATCCTTTGTGTCCAGGATCAGAAGTCCTTCTTCGTCGGCGATCCGAAACATCACCTGGAGCAGATCGCACTGCAGATCCGTCAGGCGAAGGAGTCTTCCCAGAAGGAGGGGGCCCATCTCGCTGACCGTGGTGTGCAGCGGAAGTCCGTACTCTCCTGCCAGATCCCAGTAGCAGACCGGATAGGACTGGTAGCGGAATCCTGCCTCGTCCAGCCCGAACCTCCGGATACGCTCCTGCATATCCTCACTGTCTTCTCCGGGCATGCACATGCCGGCCAGATCTCCCTTCACGTCGGCAAGAAATACCGGAACTCCGGCATCACTCAGTGCCTCGGCCATAACCTTCAGTGTGATGGTTTTTCCCGTACCGGTGGCACCTGCGATTAACCCGTGGCGGTTCATCATTTCCGGAAGAATCGAAAGTTTTTCATCCCCGTCCGACGCCATCCAAATCCTGTCATCCAGATACATAAACGCTACCTCCTCTGCTCTATTTGGCCTTCTATCAGGACAACCATATCATAACATAAAATACCCTTCAGGAAAACAATTCCTGAAGGGTATTTTCATTGCTGCGAACTCATATTAAAGCTCGATCTTGTAGTCATCTGCACCTTCGCCGTTTACAACATAATATGCTGCATTCTCTTCCGGCTTAATATAGATCTCAACCTTCTTGACCTCGGAAGCTTTCTTTCCGGTCTTCTTCATGTAATCCTTCTGTGCTGCAGAAGTCAGCTCAGTCACATCAACCTCACGGCCGGCATACTGCACATATACCGTGGACTTCACTGCCGCAGTAGCCTTCTTTGCGGCGGTTGTGGCCTTCTTGGCGGTTGTTTTGGCGTTTGCTACGGTCTTCTTAACCGCCTTCTTTACTTCAGCCTTAACCTCTTCCGCCTGCTTTTCTGCTTCTTTTACAATCTTTTCTGCTTCCTTTGCAGCGTTCTCAGTTTTCTTGACAGCCATTGGCCTCTCCTCCTTTAATACCTATCATCTCTTCAAAAATACTGCTGCTATACCAATGATGCCTATGACTGCCTGAATTATAAGACTATGTTTACTCTTTGTCAATCTTTTTGCCGCTTCCATCCTGCAGTTTCCCGTATGCCGCCTTGATGGCATCAAAACTTTCAGGGCTGATCACATGCTCAATACGACATGCATCATCAGCTGCGATATCCTTCGGAACGCCCAGCAGCTCAAGAAGTCCGGAAAGGGTCGTGTGCCTCTCATAGATGGTCTGAGCGATCTTTCTGCCCGGTTCGAGCAGCGTAATATGTCCCTCCTGGGACATGGAAATATATCCGTTTTCCCGGAGGTTTTTCATTGCAACGCTGACACTGGGTTTGGAAAAACCAAGGTCGTTGGCTACATCGATGGACCGGACATAGGGCCTGTTCATGCCAAGCACCAGAATCGATTCCAGGTAATCCTCCGCAGACTGTTGAATCTTCAAAATACACCTCCGTGATACTGTAGGTACTCCAAATAAGCAGCGCCCGCTTTGGGCATGCTAACCTATTATAGCACAGTTCTGCGGGATCGTAAAGGAGACCTCTTTTCTGCCCCCGGCCTATGGTCGGGGGAGCCCGTCGCGGCTCCCCACGGCTTCAAAGGAATCCGCAGGGATTCCTTCCGCTACCCGCAGATACGCTCTTCCAGAATTCCCCGGAGTGCTGCCTGACTGCTGGTATGGCAGCGCACAATCTCTGTCCTGCCGCCCCTGGTCTCCTCCATGGCCGTCTTCACCATCTTATGGGAGACCGTGTTTGTGAACAGCACCATCAGATCCGGCTCTCCGATCTGTTTTGCGAAGTCCGCGGACATCTGTGTAAATACTTTGGCCTTGCAGCGATATTCTTTGCAAAGATTCTTATACTGGGTAACCATGCGGTCATGACCGCCGACGATGACAATACTCATGGACGTACCTCCTGTATGCAGGCAAGGGCGTTAGTGTAGTCTAACTAAAGTTATACTACACTAACGCCCTTGATTTGTCCAGTAATATTTGCCTTCTGCCGGAAGCCGATGGCCTTACTGCGGTGCTTCCACCACCACCGGGGCCGCCGGCTCTTCCACCGGGACAGCTGCCGGTCCCACCGCCGCAGGTCCGGTATAACTCTGTCCGGTTTCCGCGCCGGGTCCGGTCGCTCCGTTCGCCGCCGGGGCCGCCTCCACTATGGGCTGCTGCGCGTCCGGCATCGTGAAGGCCGGCATCTGCGGCACATCATTGTAATCGTAATTCACCTTGCCCGGATAGCCGCGGCGCCGGATATCCTCCATGCGCAGCTTGACCGACGGGCTGATGATACTGTTCAGAAGTCCGGTGATCTCCGAGGAGCCGCCGTTGATGGAACCGTCCAGGATCTTCATGATGTGATCCGCCGCTTCATGGTCCGAGCGGAAATCGCGGACGGTATAATTGTCGGCAATCTCCCGGTCCTCACTGTATCCGGCAAGATAGGTTCCGTTTCCGTATCCCTTGTCCTGTACGGCCTCCGGGAACTGGGCATCTGCCCTATCTTCCGTGAGGGAGAGCATCGCCTTCTTCCAGATCTGTGCCGGATAGGTACCGCCGTACAGACTGGAGAGACGTTTCGGCTGGTCGTATCCGACCCAGACCGTCACGGTGTAATACGGTGTGATTCCGCAGAACCAGCCGTCCTTACTGCCGTTTGTCGTACCCGTCTTACCCGCTGCCTGCACGCGGTTGTTCCAGCCCATGGAAGCGGCCGTACCGCGTGTGACAACGCCCTTCATGATGTCCACCATCATGTCGGCGCTGGTCTGCTGATATACCTGCAGTGCCGGGTACTCCTCAAAGATATCCACGCCCTGGTTATTGACCATCTTCACGATGCAGGTCGGCTCTCTGTAGGTTCCGCTGTTGGCCAGTGCGGAATAGGCACCCGCCATCTCCTCGGTGGTCACGCCGTAGGTGAAGCCGCCCAGCGCTGTCGCCGGGTAATAGTCCTGAGGCACGATATTGTCGAAACGCATCTGCGTCAGATAAGCCAGGCCCAGCTGCGGCGTAAGGTTGTCATAAATCGACCAGGCAACGCCGTTCCGGCTTCGCTCCACTGCGGAACGAAGCGGCATGGTGCCGCCGCCGAGATTTCTCGCCGAAACTCCCGGTTCCTTGGCCGCATCCACATCGATATCCGTCACCGTCGTGTTGCTCTTCCAGCCATTTTCCAGTGCCGGCGTATATACTACAATCGGCTTGATGGAACTTCCCGGCTGACGGAAACTCTGGAAGGCGCGGTTCAGCGTGTAGGTGCTGATTTCCTGGGAACGTCCGCCGACGATGGCCACCACCTTGTGGGTGTCATTGTCCAGCGCCGTCGCGGCGCCCTGCAGCGCGTAGATTCCATTGTCCGCAACCCTGGTGTCGAAGGTCAGGCCGCTGTCCACAGCGTCCTGCAGCGCCGCCTGCTTGACCGGGTCAAGCGAGGTATACAGGGAGTAGCCGCCGGTATAGAGGGCATTCCTCTCCTGCTCATAAACCTCATCGTAATGGCGGTCATACTGCTTGTATTCATCCTCATTCCGGAAGCCGTAGCGGAATTCAAATCCGTCTCTGCGCATCAGATAGCGGATGGCACAGTCAATCGCATAGGTTGTCTCATAGTTGTGCATCGGCACCTTCTGCCGCTCCACCACCATCTCCTCGGCGACGGCCTGCGTGTACTCCTCCTCGGTGATATATCCCATATCCTTCATGTCGGAGAGGATCTTGTTGCGCCGCTCCACCGCCCGTTCCGGGTGATTGTAGGGGTTGTAGTAGGTGGGCCGGTTCGGAATCGCACAGAGGTAGGCGGTCTGGCTCAGGGTCAGCTGATCTGCACTCTTGTTGAAGTAGCCCTTGGCTGCCGCTTCCAGTCCGTAGTAATAATTGGCATAGTTGATGTCGTTCACATAGAATTCCATCAGCTGCTCTTTGCTGTACTTCTGCGTCAGATCCAGGGCAATCAGCATCTCCTTGAGTTTTCTCTCCATAGACACTTCCCTGGTCAGGAACCGGTTTCTCGCCAGCTGCTGGGTAATGGTACTGGCGCCGTGCATCTCACCGCCGTCCGAGCGGACATAGTCCACCATGACGCGGAGAATGCCTCTCACGTCAATTCCGGGGTTCTCCCAGAAGGTACGGTCTTCGATGGCCACAAAGGCATTCACCGCATTCTTCGGGATCTCCTCATAAGGCAGGTAACTGGAATCCTCGTCACCCGTCAGTTTAGCGATGATCTCGCCGTTGGTGTCATAAATATAGCTGGCTTCCTGCAGTCGGAAGGTGTCGAGATTGCTCTCGGCAACGATGTTCTCTGTCTGCTTCCGGTAATCTTCATAGATGGGATACAGCTTCCAGTAGGCAGCCATAACGCCGGCCACCGCCGTACCGATCCCCAGAAGCATCAGTGTTTTGATCATCGCCAGCAGCATGCTGACAATCGCACTGAGAAAAAGCAGAAACGGATTTGGTTTTTTCGTCCTGTACGTTTGTCTATCCGTGTTTTTCATACTACCTGTCCTCTCCGTCAGCGCTTTCTGTCCTTTTCACGAAAAGCCTTCAGCACCAGTCCTGATGAGTACTGATATGCGTAAACACAGTTTTTCATGATCTGTTTTTCCTCTTCGTCCCGGCAGACGCTCAAAAGCATCTCTTCTTCCTCCCGGTCGAGATAGGCCTCCCCATTGCCCTCCCGTTCACGAAGCTTCTTGTAAATCCGGAATTTCCGGCAGAAATCTCCTCCGCGGAAGGCCGTGTTCTTCATGGGCTCCGGCACAATCTTCAGCTTATACTTTTCCGACATCCTGGCGAGAATGTTATGAACCTTATCATTCTTCTCCCTCGTCATATTGTCCGTGCCGGGATAACACAGCATATACTCCATCTCAGGTAAACCTCCGTATCATAATCGGATCTGCGCAAGCGCACAGTCCGGGTAATACTATAGGAGATAATACCACATCTTCTCCTATTTTGCCACAACTTGACAATTCTTTAAATGGAACCTACACTTAAGCTGATTCATTCTCTAGATTTTTAGTGGGAGGTTTATGCCATGTTTCTTCTTCCCTTTACCCCGCTAGCCGCCTATATCGCTGTCTATGTCGGTGCAGCTGTTCTTCCCGCCATTATTCTCATGCGCTACATCTACAACCAGGACAGCATTGAGAAGGAACCGGGCTATCTGCTGAAAAAGCTGTTTGTCGGCGGTATCTGGGCCGCCCTGGCCTCCATCCTGCTGGAAACCATCGGGACCACGCTGCTGAATGCATGGATTCCCGACGCGGACAGCCCCGCCTACAAGATCGTTCTAGCCTTCCTCGTGGTGGCCGTGGCAGAAGAAGGCACCAAATACTTCTTTCTCCGCCGCCGCAGCTGGAATGACCCGAATTTCGACTTCCGGTTTGACGGCATCGTGTACGCCGTATTCGTATCTCTGGGCTTTGCCGCCTTTGAGAACATCTCCTACGTATTCAGCTACGGCCTCGGCGTCTCCATCCCGCGGGCCTTCCTGTCCATTCCCGGACACATGGGCTTCGCCGTGGTCATGGGCGTCTTCTACGGCCAGGCAAAGCAGCTGGAAAACCGCGGAAAGAGAGGGCTTTCGGCTCTCTACCGCCGCATCGGATACCTGTTTGCGGTCTTTCTCCACGGCTTCTATGACGCCTGCGCCATGTTAGAGACCGAAACCTCCACCATCGTGTTTATCGTATTCGTCATTGTCATGTATATCGTAGTATTCCGGCTGATTAAGAAGAGTGCGAAGCATGATGAGCCGACGTACTGATAATTATTAGGACACATCCTTATTCGAAAAGTGTCTGTCGGAAAGAAAGAAAGAAATATCCACCATCGAAAAACGCCTTCGGGAACGGTTTTCGATGGTGGATATTTCTTTTTGGGTGTATGCTGGCTGAACGGTTTTCACAGAGGGATATTCAGCCGAACATTTTTCCCAGGGATGTG
>DMCD01000054.1:6256-12689 GCA_003445895.1 Lachnoclostridium sp.
TATTCAGGGATCCGAAACACAGTACCTTCATGGTGTCCTGCCTCCTCAGTTCTTCGGAATCCGCTTATGGGAAAGCCATGCGGCGAGGTTCCGGAAGAGAATGTCGTAGCCGCTCCAGTTTACGAACTCCGGCGGAGCCCAGTGGGGTGCGCAGTCAGTGGTAAATGCGGCCGAACGCCCTTTTCCGTACTCTCCCAGGACCAGGAAGGGATCGCCTTCCACCGTCGCCAGAAGCTGTCCCTCGGGATGCAGGATGGTCCGGTTATATCCGAGAACTCTGGGCCATTCCCCCTTCTTTACGGTATCGCTCTCCGGCCCGTCAAAGACGCCCCGGAACACGGGATGGTCTTTTACGCATACGGGCCGCACGCCCTCGCAGTGCTCCATCCGGTCGTCGGTGGGAAGCACCTGTACGGGAAGCACCTCCTGCACTGCCGTATCCTGCCATTTTCCCTTTCCGTCGATGCCGGAGAATGTCATATATCCGCCGATCATGAGAAGTCCGCCGCCCGCAAGCACATAATCCCGGAGCAGGTTGCAGCGGTTCGGCCGCATCTCGCTGCGGTCAAAGGTGGCCGACGGCAGAAGCAGGGTGTCCGCGCCGATATCGGAAAGCATGATGACATCGTATTTCTGCAGCTCCTCCAGGGTGAACGGGAAACCGTCCAGGGCAATGTGGTTCGGCATAAAATCAAACTCATAGCCGGCATTGTCCATGGCCCGCCGGAGGAACTCCTCCCCCGTCTCATATTTGGAGGTATAGAAGGGATCAAATCCCTTTACATGGGTCATATAGGTGGTCCAGGATTCCCCGGCCAGAAGTACTCTTCCTTTTTTCACGATCATGCTCCTTTCTCATCGGCAGATGCAGAATATGTGAGAATCAGCTGCGCATAGGTAAGTATGGCGTTATAGTATTCCTCCAGAATCAGATACTCGTCCACGCCGTGGCACTGGGCGAGATGTCCGGGTCCGTAGAGGACCACCGGGCAGCCGGCGATATTCTTAAACAGACGGGAATCATTGCCCGCAGGGCAGCCGGCCATTCTGGGCTCTTCTCCCCGCACGGCCACAAAGGCCTTTCGGAATGCCTGAATAAACGGGTCCTCCGGGTCCTGCTCAAATCCCTGTCCCGCCTGATAGACGGTGACCTTCGGCATATGCTGTTCCATCCAGGGATCCGCCTTCGCCGTCCGTTCCACCACATCCATGAACTCTTCTTTCACCTGGTCCATGGTCATCAGTCCCGGCACAAAATGGACGCAGGTTTCAAACATGCAGTCGCCCGGCACGGTGGAGCCGGCACTTCCGCCCCGGATCACGCCGATATTCAGGTTCGGCGGGGGAAGCAGCGGGTGCTTGTAGCGAAGAAGCCACTGATGCTCCTTCTCGTCCAGGGCATGAATCACCTTGATGGCCTTGTCAATGGCGCTGACGCCGTTGCTCTTGCCGCCGGAATGGCAGGCGAGGCCCTCAAATTCCACCCGGAAGAAGACCCAGCCCATGTGGGCGAGAATCAACTCATCATCCGTTCCCTCGCAGTTGACGACGCCGTCGGCCCGAAGGCCCCGCATGACAGCCTGCATGGAACCGTTGCCGCCGCCCTCCTCGTCGCAGACCGAGGTGATAATCACATCGCCCGGAAGCTCATATCCCGCATCTTTAAGCAGCTTCACCGCCATCACGGAGGCCATGAGGCCGCCCTTCATATCCGCGGTGCCGCGGCCGTAAAGCTTTCCGTCCCGGACCTCCGGAGAATAGGGAGGCGAAGTCCATCCGTCCGACTCCTCCGCAGGCATCACGTCGATATGCCCGTTGAAGAGAATGCTTTTTCCCCCCGGCTTTCCGCGGAAGGTGGCATAAACATTGTACCGGTCCTCCTGGTTGTGGCCGGGATTGCCCTCCTGGTATTTTTCAAGGCATTCCCGGATGACAGCCTCCTCCATGGGGTCCTTCACAATCTCATCTGCCCCCATTTTGCCGAACAGATCGACCATGTAATCCTGTCCCGCCTTCTCCAGACCGCCGAGAATACCGTGACCCAGGTCATGGGTATCAATCGCCGTAAGGTCCATGAGATACCTGAGGTACTCCTCTTTATGCTCCCGCAGGGTTTCTCTTAAATCCTTCATAACTTTGCTCCTCAAAAATCAGAAAAGGAGGCCCGGTTTCCCGCAGCCTCCCTCTCCGCTGTCTCACATATTCGCAGACAGCCCGTGAATCAGTCGTAATTGCGGATACACTCTTCCACAATATTCCAGAACTTCTCCACATCGATATCTACTGCAAGATCCATGTTGGGTTCTTTTTTCATATAGTTAAATACATCGCAGTTGGTACGTCCGTAGGACTGCACGCTGCGGATTTCCACCTCGCCGTGTACGTGCTTTATGGTCAGCACCGACGGGTCGATAAGATAGGCCATGGTGGTCGGGTCATGCAGCGGACCGCCGGCCCATCCGAAGACCTCCTTCTGGGTTCTGCAGAAGTGGCCCATCAGATCCACAAACAGCTTCGAGGCCTTGTTTCCGATCTTTCCCATCCGCTCCACGATCTCCGGCACGCAGAGAACCTTTCTCGTGATGTCGAGACCGCACATGGTGATGGGCACGCCGCTGTTGAATACCACATAGGCAGCCTCCGCGTCCACCGCGATATTGAATTCCGCCGCCGGGGAAATGTTTCCGTTGGTGTAGGCGCCGCCCATGAATACTACCTGCTTAATCTTCGGGATAATCCGGGGCTCCATCCGCATCGCCATGGCCAGGTTGGTCATGGGGCCGGTGGTGACCACGGTAATATCGCCGTCGGAATGCAGCAGCTTATCTGCCAGAAACAGCACCGCGTGCTGCTCTTCCGCCTTCTTTACCAGGGGGTCAAAGACCGGGCCGTCCAGTCCCGTCTCCCCGTGGATGTCTGCGGCGATCATCTTCTTTACCACCATGGGCTGCTCACAGCCCGCATAGACCGGCACGTCCAGTCCGAGGTACTGGCAGACGTTCAGCGCGTTCCGCACCGTCTTCTCCTGGGTCTGGTTTCCGGAAACCACGGTCACCGCCTGCAGGTCAATCTTCGGATGGCGTCCTGCCATCATCAGCGCTACCGCATCGTCGTGTCCCGGGTCACAGTCATGTATAACCTTAATTCTGTCCATTTTTTCTGGCTCCCTGTGTTAGTATTACTTGTCAATGGCAGCTTCCGTACCGATACCGGTAAGGGAAGACTGTCTGCGCCGTTCGTTGCCCAGCTGGGTCATCATGGAGATGGCCAGCACGACGATAGTCACGATATACGGCATCATCAGCACAAACTGGGACGGCAGGCCGTATGCCTGCAGTCTTGCGCCGATGGAGTCCGCCAGACCGAAGAGCAGGCATCCGATGGAAGAAAGCACCGGATTTGCGCCGCCGAAATACATGGCGGCAACGCCCATGAAGCCTCGGCTGGAGGTCATATTCTCAATAAACTGGTTGCTGTAGCCGAGAGACAGATGTGCGCCGGCCAGACCGCCGATAAGTCCGGAAATCGCCATTGCTCTGTACTTGACCACATCAACCTTGATGCCGGCAGTCTTGGCCGCCTCCGGGAACTGTCCCACGGCGCGGAGTCTGAGGCCCCATACGGTCTTGTAGATAAAGAACTGCAGCACGATGATCAGGACAATGACAAACCACTCCATCAGACTCCAGTTGTTCAGGAGGTCATTGAGGACGGGGACATGGTCCAGAAATGCCAGGTGCACTTTCGGAATCGGTACAATCTCCGGGCTGGAGAAGGCGCCGTTCACATCGTAGATGGCCTTCAGCAGGAACTTGGTGATGGCCAGGGCCAGCATGTTGATACCCATGCCGATACCGCAGATATCCGCACCGTACTTGATATGGCCCACCGCCATGATCATGGCGATAATGACGCCCGCCAGCATGGCTGCCGCGATGGCCAGAACCCAGCTGTGGGTAAAGTAGCTGACAGTGACGGCAAAGAAGGCGCCCACCAGCATGATGCCCTCGGTTCCGATGTTCAGAATGTTTGCCTGCTGGGTGATCGCCGCACAGAGTGCGGCATAGATAATCGGTGTCGCCGCGCGGAAGGCCGCGTAAATCAGGGACACATTTAAGACTTTGCTCAGAATCTGAATCATGCCTGTCCCTCCTTCTTCTCTGCCCGGGCCATCTCAGCCTTTCTCTCTTTGCGCTTCGTAATAAAATCAAACAGGGTCTCCATCGTGGCGATGATAATGAATACCGCCGTGATGGTATCGATCAGGCCCTTCGGAACGCCCGTGGCCTGCTGCATGCTCATGGCGCCGGACTTCAGTACCGCCAGGAAGAAGGCCATAAACGGGGTGGCAACCACATTGCTCTTTACGATAAGGGCTGCCAGCATGCCGTTGGAGCCGAGTCCCGTCGCAAAGTTGTTCAGGAAGTATCCGTACACGCCGAGAACCTCGATGGTTCCCGCGATGCCGCCCAGCATACCGGAGAGCATCATGGCCTGGATGAACACCTTCTTGGAGTCGATACCGGAGTAATCCGCAAACCGCGGGTTTGTACCCACCAGGCGGAACCGGTAGCCGAGGCTTGTCTTGTACAGCATCCAGATGATTCCCAGCACGATGGCGATGGCCAGGAACAGACCGACGTTGGCACTGGACGGCCGCATGAACTGATGCAGACGCACTGCCACCGGCGGTGACTGGGGATTGGCGGATCCCGCGCTCATGGGGCCGCTGACAAAGTAGGATGTGATGTAAAGCGCCACGGAGTTCATGAGAATCGTGGAACAGACTTCACTTACGTTGTAGTAGGCCTTCAGGTAGGCCGGAATAAAGGCCCAGCAGGCGGTCACCAGCATCGCGCCTGCAAAGCAGGCAATGTAGAGAAGCGGTGCCGGCAGAAATGTCCACTTGTAGCCGATATATGCGGCGACGAGGCCGCCGAGGAACACTTCGCCCTCCACACCGACGTTGAATGCGCCCGCGGTCGCAGCGACCACGAATGCCGTCGATGTGAGAATGAGAGGCGTGAAGCTTGCCAGGGTTGTGCCCAGGCTCAGCTTGCCGACAAATGCGCCCTTCAGCAGCGCCTTATATGCAAGGATCGGGTCCTCCCCGATGGCCACGATGAGAATCGCGCCGATCAGGAGCGCCAGGACCATGGTCAGCAGAATACGGATTATACCGTCTTTTACCTTCATCATGCCGTCTGCTCACCTTCCTTTCCTTCGGTTTCATCGGTGCCGCCCATCATCAGCAGACCCAGGTTGTTTTCATTGGCCTCGCTGGCCATCATCTCACCGGTGATGCTGCCCTCGTGGATAACGATAATGCGGTCCGACAGGGAAATGATCTCTTCCAGCTCCGCGGAAACCAGGAGAACCCCGGCGCCCTGCTTCTTCGCCTTTTCCAGGGTGTTCCGGATAAGCTCGATGGCACCGATATCAACGCCTCGGGTCGGCTGGGAGGCAATCAGCAGCTTGTTGCCGATGGAAACCTCTCTTGCCACAACGACCTTCTGCGCATTTCCTCCGGAGAGGGAGGACGTGGGCAGATGATAGTCGGTCGGGCGGATATCGAATTCCTTCACCATCTGCTCGGCGTATTCGTTCTGGGCCTTCTCATCCATGATGCCCTTTTTCGTAAAAGGCGGAAGATCCAGCCGCACCGAAACCAGGTTGTCGCGGATGGTCATGGCACGGTTCAGGCCCGTGGTATTGCGATCCTCCGGGACGTGGGACAGGCCGGCACTGCGGATCTGGCGCACCGTCTTGTTGGTGACATCCTTTCCGCATACGATAACCTTGCCCTTCTCCACCCGGCGGAGTCCTGTGATGGCTTCCACCAGCTCCGACTGGCCGTTGCCGTCGATGCCGGCGATGCCGACGATCTCTCCGGCGCGGACCGAGAGGGACATGCCGCGGATCTTGGAGGTCTCCTTCTGGCTGGATACCCAGATATCCTTCACTTCCAGAATATTCTCTCCCGCTTTGCCGTAATCCTTCTCGATATTCAGGAATACCTCACGGCCGATCATCCGCTTGGTCAGGTCGAGGGGCGACGTCTCAGACTTCTTGACGGTACCCATGTACTGTCCCTGGCGCATCACGGAGATGCGGTCGGAGATCTGCATGACCTCATTCAGCTTGTGGGAAATGAATACGATGGATTTTCCGCTCTCCTTGAGACTCTCAAGGATTTCGAAGAGGCGTACCGCCTCCTGGGGCGTAAGCACCGCAGTCGGCTCGTCCAGAATGATCGTCTCGGCACCGCGCATCAGGGTCTTGATGATCTCGACACGCTGTGCCTCACCTACGGAAATCTGGCTGATCTTCTTGTCGAGCTGCACATCCATGTTGTATTCTTCAATATATTTTCTGACATCCTGTCTGGCCTGCTCAAAATCAATCTTTAATCCCTTCACCGGCTCAAATCCCA
>DMCD01000054.1:12757-17470 GCA_003445895.1 Lachnoclostridium sp.
GATGATATTTTCCAGAACCGTAAGCTCACGCACCAGCATGAATTCCTGATGAACCATACCGATGCCGTGCTCGATCGCAATCTTCGGCGTGAGATGGGTCATATGTTCGCCGTTGACGATGATGGTACCGCTGTTGATCGGATACATACCGAACAGAAGCTTCATCATCGTGGATTTTCCGGCGCCGTTTTCTCCGATCAGGGAGTGAATCTCTCCCTTTTTCAGGTTAAACTGACCATTTCTGACCGCCTGCACATGACCGAATGTCTTGACGATGTCTTTCATTTCGACTACGTATTCACTCATTTGCACGCCCTCTTCCAAAAAGAACAGGGATCATTGGGGACCCCTGTTCTTCTTTTTCAGCTTATTTTAACAACTGCACAAACGGATCGATTATGCCTGCGGACCAAAGCCCTCATAGTTCTCAACTACGATCTCGCCGGAGATAATCTTCTCGCTCAGCTCGTCAACCTTGTCCATGATATCCTGCGGGAACTGCTCGCCCAGAGCTTCCTTGATGACGGAGAAGTCAGTCAGGGAAACGCCGCCCTTGGAAAGGTCGAGGTACTGGGTTGTGCCGCCCTCGAAGGTGCCTTCCACAACAGACTGGATAACAAGGTAGCATGCATTGTCAACGCGCTTTACCATGGAGGTAAGAACGGAACCCGGCTGATCGGCATCCTGGTTCAGGTCTACGCCGATGGCATACTTGCCGGCTTCTTTAGCAGCCTCAAGAACGCCTGCGCCGGTACCGGAAGCAACGTTCATGACAATATCAGCACCCTGGTCATACTGCGCCAGAGTAAGCTCTTTGCCCTTTAACGGGTTCTGCCACTCACCTGCGAAGGACTGCAGGATCTGGATATCCGGATCGATGTACTTTGCACCCTGCTCATAGCCGGTGTAGAAGTCGTGAAGAACCGGGATGTCCATGCCGCCGACCCATCCGATGATGTGGTCTTCGTTGACGCCTTCGATGTCGGTCTTCTGGGTGAACATTGCAGCAGCAGCGCCGGCCAGGAAGGAACCCTGGTTCTGTGCGAAGCTGATGGACTCAACGTTCGGAAGATCAACGGTGGTATCGATTACAGCAAACTTGGTATCCGGATAGCTCGGGCCATACTCTGTGATATAGTCGGCAATGTTGGAAGATGCGCCGATGATCAGGTCATAGCCTTCCTCGCATGCTGCAAGCAGGTTTGCCTTCCACTCATCTGCAGTACCGCCTTCCAGGGACTTCAGCTCGATGCCGAAATCTTCAACTGCCTTCTGCGCACCCATGTTGCAGGAATCGTTGTAGGACTTGTCGCCCAGGTTTCCTGTGTAAACGATGCATACGCGGATCGGAGCGTCAGACTTCTGAGCCTCTGCTGCTTCTGTCTCGGCTGCCGCCTCTTCTGCCTTGGTCTCCTCTGCTGCTGCCTCGGTTGCTGCTGCCGTGGTCTCAGCCGGCTGGGAGCTGCTGCATGCTGCCATGCTCAGGCACAGAGTTGCTGCCAGAGCTGCACTGATAAATTTCTTCATCTTTCTCCTCCTTTTTTTCATGCCGGGAATCATTGATTATGATCTCCCGAAACATTTTTATACATTTTCAGAATATCGTTAACACACTTATTTGTCAATGTTTTCGTGTCGTTTTTCACCTTCTCAGTTTTTCACCGCGGATGTACTTTCCGGCGTCCATGTGAATATTATAATAGGGATTCTCATGGTCAAAACTGCGCATTCTGCCCTTGGCGGCCACGACGCCCATACCGACCGCCCACGGAATATCCGGTTCCTTTTCGCGGACCAGCATTCCGGCGATAAATCCGCCGGCAAAGGAATCTCCCGCTCCGGTGTCGTTGTTCAGCTCATAGTTGTACATCTTCCGGTGCCATACCGTACGGATAATGGTTTTTCCGCCCGCAAACCGGACCAGCTCGCTGCGGTTGTCATGCTTTACAATCAGCGTCTGCTGTGCCCCTGCTCCCGACCGGGTACAGTATTCCCTGAGATTCCGGTAGAGTTTCCTGGTATCCCGGTCATTCATTCCCAGATTCTTTTTCTCGGAATTATTCAGAAACAGATAGTCCACACAGCCGATGAGCTTCTGCAGCCGGTCTCTGTACTTCGAGGTATACTCAAAGCCCGGGTCCATGCTCACAAGGAGCGACGGATTCTTCTGCTTCGCCTCCCGGACAGAGCCCATAATCTCCTCGAACTGGTCAAAATCCGAGAGGGAGGAGAGATGCACCCATCTGGCGCAGGAAAGATACCCGGCCAGGGTCTGTTCGCCGGAATACTCCTTCTCCCGGATCCGCTCCAGCAGCGTATTGTTCGCGTTCGGCGCAATGCGGATACAGTTGCGGCTGTGATTATAAAGCCGCACCACGGACTTGGCCACATAGCGGTTCTCCGGCCGGTCAAACCGGTTTTCGGTGGTAAAAAACCACTCCCGGTTGTCCAGATGCTCCAGCTCTGTCTCCAGGTCATTGGTTTTTCCGAAGCGGAGTTCAAAGTCCGAAAGCCCGCCGCATACCCCGACGTAGGCGGTCTTCATATGCATGAAGATATACTTTATCACCTTGAGCGTGATAAACGCCGAACCGCCCAGCTGCGTGGTGTATTCCCTGTCCTTCCGGATCAGTTCCCGGATGTCCCGCTCCACCAGCTCCGTGGAATTGCTGAGATCCTCGGCGCCCTCCGACTCATCGGTTATCAGGTCTTCGGCGGTACAGCGAAACATATAATCATAGTTTACGGCTCCGATGCATATCACATCCAGTCCGGCCATGGTTTCTCTCCTGTCGTTGCCAAATCTCTGCTGTATCCTGTGCTGTCCCCGTTAAACCTCATAATCAATGCAGGTTCTGGAACGGGTGAACGGGCGCACCTTCGTATCCGCCACCTTCACATGCTCCGGATGAACTGCATAATTCTTCAGGGCTTCCGCATCAGTCAGTGTAGAATCCAGCATGATGTCCGCATTCGAGCTGGGGAGCATCTCGGTCTGAACGTGAACCTCCAGAAGTCCCGGAACTACGCCCACCAGGCCTTCAAGGCCTTCCTTTGCGCCCTGCCGGATTTCCTTTTTCTGCTCCTCACTGTACTCTTCCTTCAGCTGCCAGAGAATAATATGCTTTACCATTGTCTTTCCTCCATTCTGCCCCCGGCCTTCGGTCGGGGGGAGCCCGTCGCGGCTCCCTGCGACTTCAGAAGAATCCGTCAGGATTCTTTCCTTGTCTGTACACATCAGGTATCCGGAAACTATTATACAATACTCAGGTCCTTTCGTCATTAAAAAAAGAACCCGGCATCTCCGAATCGGAAATGCCGGGTAAAGATTCAATATTGTATGGTCAGATGTTATGGATTACTGTCTGGTACCTACGCCTGTTACCGGGTCGAAGTAATACTTCACGCCGTTTACGGTCTGGTTGCCGGTTACCATGGAACCCAGCGGGCCGCCGCTGACCGGGCTGAAGTAATACAGATTGCCGTTGATGGTAAAGAGGCCGGTAACCATGGAGCCCTTCGGGCCGCCTGCGTTCGGGTTCATGTAATACCATCTGTTGTCGGAATCATGCAGCCATCCGGTGTGCATGTAG
This sequence comes from Lachnoclostridium sp., assembly GCA_003445895.1. Lineage (GTDB taxonomy): Bacteria > Bacillota > Clostridia > Lachnospirales > Lachnospiraceae > Clostridium_R. Next base: position 16,351 of record DMCD01000054.1, read on the forward strand.
CCGGTGTTGTCCATGTAATACCACTTGCCGTCGGTATCCTTCAGCCAGCTGCCCTTCAGGACAGAGCCGTTGTAGATGTAATACCAGCCGTTGCTGTCGGACTTCCATCCGTAGGAACCGGAAGCGCCCGAAGAGCTGCCGCCGTTTGTGGAAGGACCGTTGCCGGAGGAGCTGCTGTTGTTATTGTTTCCGGTATTGTTGCTGCCGTCCGGTGTTGTCACATTGGTCACGGAGATGGTTCCGCTTCCGTTGGACTTGTTATACTCATCGATATACTTCTCTTCCGACTCATCGGACCAGTCGCTGTTGTCGCTTCTGCTTCCTGCAATAGCCTTAACCTTGAAGGTGTAGTCACCCGTGCGGTTCATGACTTCCCAGAAATTGAAGTTGCAGTTCACGGTGGAAACGGTTGCTGCGGAAGAACCGTTTCTGTAAAGCTTTACGGAATAGCTGCTGGCCCAGTCAACCGGATCCCAGGTTGCTGTGTAGTTGTCCTGCCACTCCAGTTCCTCCGGGCAGTCCAGCTCGCCGCCGACCTTCTTCAGCTTCAGGGTGATCTTCGCCTTGTAGCTGCCGGTCTTGCTGATGGAGATAGAGGAATACTTTCCGTCCTTCTTGTCGACCTTGACCTTCAGGCCGGATGCAAAGATGTATGCGTCGCTGTCCGGGATTTCCAGAGTAATCTTGATCTCCGGCGTATCACCGTATTCCCACTCGGAATCCATGTTGGTGTATTCCGCCTCGTCAATCTCGACGCCTTCGGTAACAACGTTGATGATGTCCTCCGCGTTATCCGGGACATCGTCTCCCGTTACCATCTCCGGAATGCTCAGCTCAACGTGGACTGCCTTAATCTTTGTCTTTTCAGACTTGTTGGTAGCAGCATAAGCCGTTGCGCTGGTAGTGCAGAGAGCTGCTATGGTCAGGAATGACAGCGCTGCTGCTTTGATTCGGTTCATTCTCATAATACTACCTCCAAAAGTTGGGATAAGCTTGTTTTCACATGCATAATCATAACTCTTTTCGGCAGAAAGTGTCTTTGTTTTATCTGAAAAACTTCTTACAAAAAGGACACAATTATTTCTTTTTCTTTCCGTCAGGCCGGCGTTCCCAGCGCCAG
>DMCD01000013.1 GCA_003445895.1 Lachnoclostridium sp.
CGTCTGCAGCTTTGGCGGTATCCTCCGCGGCTTCCGCAGGTTCCGCTGCTGCTTCGTTATCTGCCGTATCTGCTGCATCCGCTGTCTCTTCTGCCGCTTCTTCGGAAGAGGATTTGGAGACATCCTGGTTTATGCCGGTGCGGCCTGCCCGCAGGTCCTCGAGCATGCGGTCGAGGTCGCCGAAGCGGGAGAGATCGTCGTCCGGATCCGGGTTCGGATTGGTATGGTTATTCTGATCCATGATTCTCTCTTTTCATAGAATACTGCTTACTGTAAACTGCGTCAGTTAAACAGTATAAAATACTTCCGTCAAATGTGCAAGCGAATTGGAAATGATTGTATTTATCGGGGGTCAATGTTAAAATGTTGTAAAAGAGAGCAGAAAAACCACCGGTAAAAGGGAACGGAGGGTATGATATTATGGAAAAGATCTTGTATGACCTGATGGACTGGGCTGGAATAGAGGAGATCACCTACGCGGAATCTTCCGATCCGCACCGCATCCTGGGACCGCACATGACGGCGGAGGGGATGCTGGTTCAGGCATATATCCCCACGGCCCGGGACGTGACCGTAAAGCTGGCGGGAACGGGAAAGCAGTATAACATGGAGCTGGTGGATGAGAGCGGCTTTTTCGCCGTTCTTGTGCCGGTAAAAAAGATACAGGAGTACACACTGCTGGTCTTCTATGACAACGGCGTGGTGGCGGAAAAGCACGACCCCTACGCTTATAAGCAGCAGATTGCCGAGAAGGAGCTTAAGAAGTTTGCCGCGGGAATCCACTACGAGGTCTGGAATATGCTGGGAGCCCATCCGTCAAGTGTCGGAGGGACCGAAGGCGTCCGCTTTGCTGTCTGGGCACCAAATGCCATGCGCGTCAGCGTCGTGGGCGATTTCAACCTCTGGGACGGACGGCGCCACCAGATGCGCAGACTCGGGGATTCCGGCGTATTCGAGCTGTTTATTCCGGGGATTCCGGCAGGTACCCTCTATAAATATGAAATCAAGAACCACAACAGCACGCCGTTCCTGAAGGCGGATCCCTATGCGAATGCGGCGGAGATGCGCCCCAACAACGCGTCTCTGGTCTGGGATCTTGGCCGGTTTGCCTGGACGGATGATGACTGGATGATGAAGCGGGCCGGACAGGATCTGAAGCAGAGTCCCATGTCCGTCTACGAGGTGCATCTGGGTTCCTGGAAGCGGAAGGAGCCGGCGCTGGACAGAGGCGGACGGCCGATTCCCGGTTCCGAGTTCCTGAACTACCGGGAGCTGGCCGATGATCTGGCCGATTACGTACTCCGGATGGGATATACCCACGTGGAGCTGATGCCGGTGATGGAGCATCCGCTGGATGCATCCTGGGGCTACCAGACGACGGGATACTATGCGCCGACCAGGCGGTTCGGCACGCCGGATGACTTCATGTATTTCATGAACCACATGCATGAGAAGGGCATCGGCGTGATCCTGGACTGGGTGCCGGCAAATTTCCCGAAGGATGCCTGGGGGCTTTCTGGCTTTGACGGCAGCTGCCTCTATGAGCGCGAATATACGGACGATGAGCTTCTGAGCTTCCATTACGGAAGACCGGAGGTGTCCAATTTCCTGATTGCGAACGCCCTCTTCTGGGCCCAGGTATACCACGCAGACGGCCTCCGGCTGGATGCGGTTTCTTCCATGCTCTATCTGGACCACGGAAAGAATCCGGGAGAGTGGGTGTCCAATATTTACGGCGGCCATGAGGACCTGGAGGCCGTGGAATTCCTCAAGCACCTGAGCTCGGTATTCCACAGCAGGGAAAAGGGTGCAGTCCTCATCGCCCAGGAGCAGTCCGCATGGCCGGGCGTCACCGCCTCCCTGAATAACGACGGACTGGGATTTGACTTCAAGTGGAACGAAGGCTGGATGAAGGATTTCCTCGGGTACATGCAGTGCGATTCTCTGTACCGGAAGGATCATTATAATGAACTGACCTTCAGCATGATCTACCACTACAGCGAGAACTTTATCCTGCCCTACCCCCACAGTGAGGCGGTGTTCGGCAAAGGCTCCGCGGCCGGCCGCATGCCGGGGCGGACCCTGGAGGAGAAGTTCGCGAATCTGCGTGCGGCCTACGGCTTTATGACCGGCCATCCCGGCAAGAAGATGCTCTTTATGGGGCAGGAGCTGGGACAGCTGGATGAGTGGAATGAGAATAACAGCGTGGAGTGGGATCTGCTCCAGTATTCCCTGCATTCCAACATGCAGGCCTATACGGCGGCCCTGAATGAGCTGTACACAAAGCATCCGGCCCTGTGGCAGCAGGATTATGATCCGGAAGGGTTTTCCTGGGTGAACTGCATGGACGCGGAGAACAACATCGTCTCCTTCCTGCGGACGGCCAGGGAACCGGCGGAGACCCTGCTGATTGTGGCAAATTTCGCACCGGTGCTGCATGAGAAGTACACCGTGGGCGTTCCCTTTGCGGGAAAATACAAAGAGATCTTCAACAGTGAGGATGAGAAGTTCGGCGGCAAGGGCGCGGCAAATCCGCGGGTAAAGACGTCGAAGGCGGAGGCCTGCGACGGCCGGCCGGATTCCATCACCATCCGGATTCCGGAGCTGGCGGTTCTGGTATTTGTCTGCACGCCGGAGAAACCGGCAAAGAAAGAAGCGCCGGCAAAAGCAGCGGGAGATAAGACCGGAGGGGCAAAGAAGAACTCCGGAAAGACATCGCCGGAGAGCCTGGTGGATTCCGTGAAGAAGGCGGCGGTCAAAAAGGCCGGCAGCGTAAAGAAGGCTGCGGCGGATACGGCCGGCAGCGTGAAGAAGGCGGCGGCCGATAAGGCCGGCAGCGTAAAGAAGGCTGCGGCGGATACGGCAGACAGCGTAAAGAAAGCTGCCACAAAGAAGGCGAAGAGCGTGAAGAACGCCCTTTCCGGAAATGCGGCAGGCGGGACGGAGAAAGTTGGACAATCATAACTATACATACCTTCTGCGGTGTGCGGATAATTCCCTCTACTGCGGCTGGACAAACCGGCTGACAGAACGGGTGGCGCATCACAATGAAGGAACGGGGGCCAAGTACACAAGAAGCCGCCGGCCGGTGGAGCTGGTGTATTACGAGGAATTTGACACCCGGAAAGAGGCAATGCAGCGGGAGGCTGCCATCAAGCGTTATCCGAAGGAACAGAAGGAGGCGCTTGTGGAAGAATTCAGGAGGAAGCATGTTTGACGGCAAAGAATATGTTTATACGGTTTATGAAGAGAAGAGCTTCTCAAAGGCTGCGCAGAAGCTGTATATTTCGCAGCCGGCGCTGAGTACGGCGATCAAGAAGGTGGAGAAGAAGCTGGGACGGCCGATCTTTGACCGCAGCACCAACCCCATCAGCCTGACGCCCAGCGGCGAGATCTATATCGCGGCCATCGAGAAGCTGTTTGCCCTTGAACAGAATACCCTGGATGAGATGAACAATCTCAGCGGGCTGCTGGCGGGAAAGCTGTCGGTCGGGGGGACCAACTTTTTCGCATCCTTTATTCTGCCGGGCCTTCTGGGAGAATTTTCCAGAAAGTATCCGCAGATTAAGATTTCCCTCACCGAAGGAACCACGGTCCAGCTCACGGAGCGGCTGCTCAGCGAGGAACTGGACCTGATGGTGGACAATTCCGAATTTGACGCCAAGATCTTTGAGCAGTTCCCCTACCAGGAGGAGAGAATTATCCTGGCGGTACCGAAGGCTTCTCCCATCAATGAGAAGATGGTGGCATTCGTTCTGACCGGAGAAGATATCAAAGAGGGGAGACATCTGGATCAGAGCTTTCCGGAGCTTCCGCTGGCTCTTCTGGAGAGCACGCCCTTTATCATGCTGAAGGAAGAGAACAATATCTACAAGCGGGGCGCAAGGATGTGCAGCATCCAGAATTATGTTCCGAACATCGTGCTGAAGCCCGACAGCGTGGTTTCGGCCTTTAACATGGCCTGCAGCGGCGTGGGTGCCACATTCATTCCGGACGGGCTGATCAAGAACCTGAATTACGATGTGCCCCTCTGCTATTACAAGATGAATGAGGAGCTGGCGCTCAGAAGACTGTATCTGTATAAGAAGCGCAACAAGTATATGAGCCGGGCCATGGAGGAGTTTATCCGCCTGACGGTCGGCGACGAGAAGTTTGAGGAGATTCAGAATGGAGTATGAAGGCATCGTATACCGGCCGCCTAGTGAAGCGAGGAGCCTGATTCTGCAGGTGACCATCGGCTGCGCCCACAATACCTGTACCTTCTGCAATATGTACAAGGCCAAGCAGTTTCGGGTGCGCACCCGCGAGGAAGTGCTCGCGGACTTGGAGGAGCTTCACGAGAAGGGATACGGTCCCTATTTCCGCAAGGTGTTCTTTGCGGACGGGGATGCCCTGGTGCTTCCGACCGAGACGCTTCTGGTGTATCTTGCGGCGGTGAAGAAGTATTTTCCGAATGTGACCCGGGTCGCCTCCTACGGAACGGCCCAGGACGTGCTCCGGAAAACGCCGGAGGAGCTGCGGACGCTGCGGGATGCCGGCCTGGGGATTGTGTATCTCGGCGCGGAGACCGGCGATGATGAGATACTCCGGTATATTAATAAGGGAGTGACGGCACAGGAGATTCTTGCGGCCGGGAAGAAGCTTAAGGAGTGCGGCATCGCCACGTCGGTGACGCTGATCTCCGGCCTCGGCGGAAGAGATAAGGTGGAACGCCACGCTCTGTCCTGCGCGGAGCTGATTTCGGGGATGAATCCCGAATACGCCTCCTTCCTGACACTCCGGCTCTACGAGGGAACGCCCTTCTATGACGATGTGGTGGCAGGACGCTTTGAGCGGATTACCCCGGATGAGATCATGGATGAGATGGAAATCTTTCTGAAGCATGTGGATTCGCCGGGCACCATATTCCGGACCAACCACGCGTCCAACTATGTGCTCCTGGCGGGGACGCTGAATGAGGATATCCCGGAGATGCTGGAGGATGTGCGGCAGGCAAGAGAGGCCCACCGGTACCGCCGGTTCCGGGAGACGGGAGATCTGCTATGATTTTTATCGGGGGCATTAACCAGGGCATGAAGCAGCTGGAGTACTTAAAAACCGTGATATGCGCCCGGTGCGGTGCCTACGGCAGGTATGAGGTCTTCATGACCTACATGTATTTCAGCTTTTTCTTTATCCCGCTGTTTAAGTGGAACCGGAAGTTTTACGTGAAGATGTCCTGCTGCGGCGCCCTGTATGAGCTGAACTACGACAAGGGAATGGCTCTTCTCAGGGGAGATGAGGCGGAGATCACGGAGGCTGACCTGGTGCTTGTGGAAGAAGGCCGCGGCCGCAGGGAGTATAAGAAGTGCTCCGCCTGCGGCTATGAGACGGAGGAAGATTTTGAGTTCTGCCCGAAGTGCGGACAGCGGTTTTAAGATGGAGGACATCGGATGGAGACGGGAGTAAAGGGACTGCGGGAGATTACAGTGACGGAGGATGTGACGGCAAAGGCCATGGGAAGCGGCGAGCTTCCGGTGTTTGCCACGCCGGCGATGATTGCCCTGATCGAGGAGACCTGCTGGCGGTCCGTGGCCGGACTGCTCGGCGAAGGAGAGGGAACGGTCGGAACGAAGCTTTCGGTGTCCCACCTGGCGGCGACGCCCACGGGAATGAAGGTCCGCTGCGAAAGCGAGCTTACGGAGGCGGACGGCAGGCGTCTCGTATTCCGGGCGGAGGTTTTTGACGACAGGGGAAAGGTCGGCGAAGGCTTCCACGAGCGGTTTATCATTGCCAATGAAAGGTTTCTGAAAAAAGCGGAGGCCAAGAGAAACGATACATGAGGATAGTATTCATTCATCACAGCGCCTTTTTCGCGGAGCTTGAGAAGACGGTGTTCCTGTTTGATTATTTCAGGGGAACGCTGCCGCAGGTTCCCGCGGGGAAGACGCTTATTGTACTTTCAAGTCATGCGCACGGGGACCATTTCGGCCCCTGCGTGTTTGCGGAAACGGCGAAGTATCCGGAGACCCGCTATGTGCTGTCGGAGGATATTCCGGCCCGGGCGGTGCCTGAGGCCTTCCGGGAGAGGACCAGACGGGTTTCACCGGGAGAGAGGCTGGAGCTGGACACCGCCGGCGGAATATGCGTCATTGACGTATACCGTTCCAATGATGCGGGCTGTGCCTTCCGCATTCAGTGCGAGGGGAAGGTCATCTATTACGCCGGAGACCTGAATAACTGGTACTGGGACGGTGATGAGGAGGACCTTATGCTTGGGGAGATGTACCGGGAGGAGCTTAAGAAAATGGCCGGACTTCCCGCGGACATCGCCTTTGTTCCCCTGGACCCGAGGCTTAAGGACCCCTATCTGGGCATGCAGGAGTACATGGCCATGGTGGGCGCAGAGCACGTATTCCCCATGCACTGCTGGGGTGATTTCTCCCTGGCAGCAAAGATGAAGCGGGAGGGCGCCTGCGGGGACTGGGCCGGCAGACTTTATGAGATCCGCGGCGACGGAGAGGAATTCATATGCTGATGATAAAAAACAGCCGGGTCATCGACCCGGAGAGCGGTTTTGACAGGGTGACAGACCTGCTGGCGGATGAAGCGGGCATAT
>DMCD01000276.1 GCA_003445895.1 Lachnoclostridium sp.
CCGTGGTCGATATGGGCGATGATACAGAAATTTCTTACTTTGGACTGGTCTGTCATGTATTTTCTCTCCTGTCCGTTCGCTTCCCACCGGCCGTCAGAATACTCCTCCTCTGCCGTCAGGACATAATACTACAAATACAAAGAATACCATTTCCGGGGCAAATTTGCAACGGTGTCTCTGCGAATCCGCCGGCGGGCTGAAACAAAAAACTGCAGGACCTCTTCCTGCAGTTAAAAATTGCACATTTTCCCAAAGTGTGCAATGATATAAAAAACGAATCAGGAGGCTCCTGCGCCCATGTTTAACAACTATCATTACTTCATCGCCCTGGCGGAGGAGGAAAACATCTCCCGCGCCGCCGAAAAGCTCTTCATCTCCCACCAGTGTCTGAGTAAATATCTGAAAAACCTGGAGGCAGAGTATAATCTGTCCTTTTTTGACCGGACTCCCTCGCTCCGGCTTACGCCGGCGGGACAGGCCATGCTGGAGACCCTCCGGCAGGTAGATTTTCTGGAGCAGAATCTCAACAGCCAGCTGGATGATATCCGGTTCTCCAAGAAGGGGAAAATCCGCCTCGGCGTAACGGAAGGCCGTTCCCGCATCGTCATCCCGGATGTGATCGCCCAGTTCAGAAAGATGTATCCCGAGGTGGTGCTGGAAGTAAAATATGCCGATTCCGTACATCTGAGTGACCTGGTGCTGAAAAATGAGCTGGACCTGGCCCTCATGAACCGGAACGACTTCAATCACAGCCAGCTTTCCTTCCGGGTGCTTCTGAAAGAACAGCTGTACCTGGTGATCTCCGAGCCTCTGCTTCGCCAGTATTTCCCGAAAGCATGGCCGGACTGTCTGGGATCCTTTAAAAAGGGCGTAGATCTTGCGAAATTCACGGAGGTTCCCTTTATCATGCTACAGAAGGGCTTAAGCTCCCGGGACTGCATCGAATCCTACCAGCGTGCCCGCGGCATCCACCTGAACTGCACCATGGAGCTGCTGCAGCCGGACCTCTGTTACATGATGACGGCAAGAGACTACGCGGCCAGCTTCTGCTGGACCATGTATCTCAGCCAGATCCGGCAGATCAATTCCGACCCGCTGCTCTCCCATCTGTACGCATTTCCAATCCGCGGTCTCCGGGAGACCAATGAGGTGGTGCTCATCACACTGCTGGGCAAAAAGCTGCCCGGATACGGAAGGGACCTGGTCCGTCTTCTGGAGACGGACTGCCAGGCCTTCACGAACCCGGGCATAATGGATTTATAAGTTCGGTTTTTCAGGCCATTATTCTCTTACGTAGACATAACCTTCCATGATTCTTCTGGCGGTTCTGTCCAGGTTGCCGCTGAGAACAGTGTGGGTGCCGTCCGCATTGTCCTGAAGGTCTGCGTAGGCATCCATGATGCCCCAGGGATGACCGATGCGGATGTGGGTGGCGTGGTTGTCCGGATGCTTTCCATCGCCGCAGACAATCTCGTTCACGATGGTGCCCGGGGTGTTGGCTGCCGTCACGGTGCAGATGGCACCGGTACCCATGTAGGCGTCAATCATGTGCATGCCCACGGAGAAGAGACGTCCGACGATGTCCACATTCTCCGCCGCGATGGCCTTGCCGCTTCCGGCTGTGTAGTCTACCGGCTTTCTGGCAAATGCGATCTTCGGCAGGGTCTGGCTGTTTTTCTTCGCATCCTCAAGGTCCTTTGCAAAGCCCAGGGTGATGGCGCCGGTGCCGCGGATGATCTCCAGAATCCGGCAGATTTCATCACAGTTGGGAAGTGCGTGGAACTGGGAGGGAATCTCGGTACCGGTCACGCCGAAGTCCTCCGGGTGCACAAAGATAACCGGATTTGCCGCATCCACAAAGCTGTACTCGTAGGTCTTGCCCTCGATCTCGATGGTATCCTTCGCGTTGCCGGTGGGAAGAAGCTTTCCGGAAGCAGCGCCCTGGGGTCCCACGAACTTAAGGGTAACCTTCGCCGCGGTGCCGGGAACGCCGTCAATGGCGAAATCGCCCTCGGTCACGGCTTTTCCGTCCTTTACCGGAACCACCTCGATGATTTCCTTCTGGGTGTTGGTATTGAAGATATGGACCTCGGTGAAGGGCTCCTTCGCCTCCACCAGTCCCTCATCGATGGCATAGGGGCCGACAGCGGAGGAGATATTGCCGCAGTTCATGGTCTTGCCGACGATGGGATTGTTCACATCCACCTGGCCGAAATCGTAATCCACATCGATGCCGGGGCGCTCGCTCTTCTTGATGACCGCCACCTTGCTGGTGGAAGTGTTGGCGCCGCCCATGCCGTCGATCTGGCGGCGGTCCGGGGAACCGAAGGCGGACAGGATGACCCGGTCTCTGGCCTCCACATCCTGCGGAAGATCCTCATCCCGGAAAAATACTGCCTTGGAGGTGCCGCCTCTCATGTATACGCAGGGAATCTTTTTATTTCTCTTATATTCAGCCATAGTTTCTTCTCCTTCTCAGCCGCCCTTCCGGGCGGCCTTTTTATTCTGTATTTTTCTGAACAGATGCTCTTATTTCTTAATCTCCCGGATAACGTCGATGACCGTTCCGTCCCGGTACTCTACGATGCATACCACCCGGTCGGTGGTCTCGATGGGCTTCGGCACGCCGGTGAGCTTCTCCGCCAGCTGCTGCAGCTCCTCGATGGTCACCAGCTTCAGGCTGGTCTTTTCCAGGTCTTCCTTCAGCTCTGCATAATTCTTGTGCTTCGGATTCAGGGCGATGCCCGCCTCGGTCACCACCGCCGCGATGGTCTCACCCGGCTCGCAGACCGTGAATACCTTTTTTACAATCGACGGGGTTCTGCCGCGAATCACCGGGATGGTGACGATGGAAATCTGCGCGCCGCCGGCCACATCGGGGCCGCCGCCCAGACCGCCCATCATCTCGCCGGAGGAACCGGTCAGGATGTTGACGTTGAAGTCCGTATCCACCTCCAGGGCGCCCAGAACACCGAAGTCTTCCCGGTTCAGGAATCCGCCCTTGCTGTAGGCATTGGCATAGTCCGCGTTATCAATCTCCAGAACGCCCGGCCTATCGAAGATGGCCTTGGCCGCCACGGCATCGAAGGACTGGCTGCACTCTACCACCCGTACCAGACCCTCATCGTACATATCGATGATGGCTGCCGGAATGCCGCCCAGGGCAAAGCTGGCCTTGATGCCCCGCTCCCTTGTCCGGTCCGCCAGATACTTGGTGGCCGCGATGCTGATAGCGCCGGCACCGGTCTGGAAGGAATAGCCCTCTTTAAACCGGCGGGAGGCGGCAATCAGGTCCGCGCAGCGCTCTGCAATCATCAGGTCTCTCGGATTCTTGGTAAGACGTGCTGCACCGGCGCCGATCTTCTTCGGGTCGCCGATACTGTCCACCTTCACCACATAGTCCACGTATTGCTGGGAAATGCTGACGGGCACGCATGGATATTCCACCAGGTTGTCGGTGATGACCACCACACAGCCGGCGTTGTGGGCATCCACAAAGGCGTATCCCATGGAACCGCAGGCATTCGGTCCAATCTGACCGGTGCAGTTGCCGTAATCATCCGCCGCGGAGGCGCCAATGAAGGCCACGTCAATCTGCAGTTCTCCCGCCTCAATGGCCCGGGGTCTTGCGCCGTGGGTCCGGAGGATAACCGGATTCTCCAGCTCTCCGGCAAGAACGGCATCGCCCAGCTCGCCGCGGATACCGCTGGCTTCGATCCGGTCGATGGTGCCGTCCTTCACGAAATCCACCACCGACGGGTTCTTAATATTAACCACCGCGCTGGGGGCGAAACGAAGATGCTTAATGCCCAGCTTCTGAATCGCGGTGAGAACCTGGGTAATGATCTGATCTCCCTCCCGGAAGCAGTGATGGAAGGAAATCGTCATCCCATCGGAAAGACCCGAGGCTTTGATGGCCGCTTCCAGATCCGGAAGAAGCTTGGTATCGCCAGGGATCCGGTGTCCCATCACCCGTCTGGTCACCACGGTTTCCTTCGGGGCTTCTGTTGCATAGGCACCCGCAAAGGGTTTTACTGTATATTCTCCGACTTTTTCGGGAAGTTCCCGTCCGACTGCATTGATCATCTGTCTGTACCTCCCACCTTGATTCCTGCTGCTGCCGCCTTTGCCAGTGTGGTTCTCGCCCTAAGCTCCATGGGCTTGTCCACCATGCCGCCGTCCAGAGTGCAGACGCCGGTGTGATTTTTCGCTGCCTCCTCCAGGGCCGCCAGAACACGCTGTGCATTGCGGATTTCCTTGGCGCTGGGGGTAAAGCAGGCATTCACCGCGTCAATCTGCCGCGGATGCACGCAGGTCTTGCCGTCAAATCCGAGGGCTCGTGTCATCTCCAGGTCCTGTTTCAGTCCCTCCAGGTCATTCACATCGGAGAAGACCGCGTCCTGGGCGGAGATTCCGGCTTCCCGGCAGGCCATGAGGATGGCATTTCTTGCATAGAAGATTTCCCAGCCGGGCTTGGTTCTCTGGGCCGTCATGCTGGCGGTGAAATCCTCGGCGCCCAGGGCCATGGCCACCACCCGGGGGCTTGCCTGGGCGATCTCTCTGGCATTCAGCACGCCCAGATAAGACTCGATGTTGCACCAGAGCTCAATCTTTCCCACCGGAAGACCCGCCTCTTTCTCAATCTCCGTGATCTTGGCGTCAATCTTCTGTACCTCGGAGGCGTACTCCACCTTGGGAATGCGGATGGCATCGGGGCAGGCCCGGACCATCGCCTGGAGGTCCTCCTCCAGCTCCTCGGAGTAGATTCCGTTTACCCGGACAATCACGTACTTGTCCGCCGGCCGCTGGTACTTCACCATGTTGTAGACCAGGAACCGGGCTGCGTCCTTCTCTCCTGCGGAGACCGAATCCTCCAGATCATACACGATGCAGTCCTCATTGTAGAATCCCGCCTGGATCATCTTTACCGGACTGGTTCCGCCGCTGTAAATGGATGTCCGCATCAGTCTTGTCTCACTCATGACGCATCCTCCTTTCTCCAGTCATAGGAAATCTCCGCCGCCCGGCAGATGGCACATTCCATGCGGGCCCGGATGGCAAAATCCAGGGCTCCTTTATCACGTATATCAACAATGGCATTCTCTACGCCGAACTCTGCCAGCACATCCCGCACCGTCTTTTCAATTGCTTCCCCGAACATCGCCTTGACGTCACTCTCCAGAGTCAGAGAGATTCCGCCCGCGGGATTCGGCTCCAGGGTAATCATAATGTCGCTGGATTCCAGCGTTCCGGCCATGGCCGCTTTCTTCAGTTCCATGGAAACCTCCTTACTTCTGAATGGACTTCATGTATGGGAACAGGCCCCCGGCCTGCATGATATCATTTTCCAGGTCGCTCACCGCATCTCCGTGAAGAGTAAGTCCCGTGGTCTCGTCGGTGATGCTTCCGGTTTCCATATCCACCGCCAGCGTATCGCCGGTTTTGATCTTTTCTTCTTTGATGGCATCGGAGATGCCGTTTACGAAGAGCACCGGATAGGCGTTGTTGATGGCATTCCGGTAGTAAATTCTCGAACAGGTCTCCGCCAGGATGCAGGGCACTCCCGCAAACTGGAGGCAGTACACGGCGTGCTCTCTGCTGGAGCCGCAGCCGAAGTTTCTGCCGGCTACCACGAAATCTCCCGGCTGAACTTCCTTCGCGAAGTTCTCCATTCCCGGATAATACTCGAATGCGTACTGGGGCATCTGCTTCGGGTCGGTCTCTGCCAGGTACTTGTTATGATAAATCAGGTCGGTATCCACATCGTCGCTGAACACCCAGGCCTTGCCTTTTCTCACTGCCATTGTTCTTCTCCTTTCATCATCCCACGTACTTTCTCGGGTCGGTAATTACGCCGTTGACGGCGGTTGCCATGGCTGCCATCGGGCTCATCAGATAGGTATGGCTTCCTTTGCCGACCTTGCCGATGAAGTTCCGGTTGTTGGTGGCTACGCCCACATCGCCCTTCGGCAGCGCGCCGTAGTGCTCCGCCGTGCACAGGGAACAGGTGGGATTGGTAAATACTACGCCGGCCCGGAGGAAATCCAGGGCAATGCCGCTCTCCACGCATTTCTCCTGTACCTCGGTGGTGGAAGGTGTGATGATGACGCGGGTGGAGGGGCTTACCTTACCGCCGGCGGCCATCAGCACCTTGTGGGCCGCTTCGATATCCTCGAATCTTCCGTTGGAGCAGGAACCGATATGTACCTGATCCACGTGGGTTCCCTCGATCTCACTGATGGGTTTTACATTGTCCGGCGCATCCGGACAGGATGCCAGGGGAACCAGATTGCTCACATCATAGTGAAGCACCTTTACGTAATCCGCATCTGCGTCCGCCTTAAGGCTCTCGGCCCGTTCTCTCACTTCCTCACCGGCCCGGGATACCAGCCACTCCAGCACCTCGCCGGAGGGCATAATCAGCGGCACCTTGCCGCTCATCTCTGTCACCATGGAGCAGAGGGTAATGCGGTCCGCAAGGTTTGCCCTGTCGATGGTCTCTCCGTAAAATTCCACGGCCAGATAGTCCATGCCGCCGGCGCCCAGGTCTCCAACGATGTAGGTGAGAAGATCCCTCATGCAGACGCCCTTCGGAAACTCACCGGTCACTTCAATCTTCATGGTCTCCGGTACCCGGAACCAGCTGGTGCCGGCGATATAAGCTGCCGCCACATCGGAGTTGCCTACGCCTGTAGCAAATGCCCCCACCGCGCCGAGAAGGTTCATGTGGCTGTCGGTGCCGAGGATTACATCACCGGGCTTTACCAGACCTGCCTCCAGCATGACGTGCTGGCCGACGCCGTGATTGACATCAAATACGTGGGGGATTCCCTGCCGTTTTGCAAATTCCCGGATGATCTTCTGGTTATTGGCCACCTTCTCGGAGTGCGCCGGTGCCTGCAGGTCAAAGGTGTAGGCGATCTTTTCCGGATCCCAGACCTTTGCCTCCATGCCCATCTGCTCCTCAAACTGCAGCACGCAGTTGGCGCCGCCGAAATCTCTGGCGGAGGCCAGATCCACATTGCACCATACGCGGTCACCGACCTTCACTTCCCGGCCGGAAGCCCGCTCCATAATCTTCATAATCGATGTTTTTCCCATGGCTTTTCTCCTTGCTCTGTTCCGCCTTATTCCTTCCCGAAGCCGTAAACCTCTTCGGGATTCTTTACCAGTGCCAGTTCCCTGGCTTCTTTTGTCGGGAACCAGTCCTTTATCATCTCGGTGAGAACGCCCTCATCGGGCTTTACCTTCTCGGTGGTGTGGGGATAATCACTGCCCCAGACGACCCGCTCCGGCGCGTAAGCTGCGATGGCCTTCGCCGTTTCGGAGGCATCCTCCCAGGGTTCCCCGGTGGCGGTATTCAGATACGGTCCGGAAATCTTCACCCAGGTATTGCCCCGGTCAATCATCTCTTTCATGAACTCCCAGGCCGGGTCTTTTATGCCCAGCTTTGGGTCCAGGCGTCCCATATGGTCAATCACGATTTTGCTGCGAATCTTCCGGATGATGTCCGCATGCTCCAGCAGCTGGGATGCTCCCATATGAAGCTGTACGTTCCAGCCCATATCCTTTATGCGCTCGCTTAATGGGAAGCAGTCCTCGAAGGAAACCACCGCGTTGGCCGGATTCCATACAGAAAACCTGAGTCCCCGGATGCCGCCCTCGTTCATCTCCGAAAGCTCTTTGTCGGTCACGGTACCATGGCAGACGGCGATGCCCCGGGCTCTGTCCTTCCCGAACCGGGCAACGGCATCGAGAATTACCGCATTGTCGGTACCGAAAGGCTTGGCATTCACAAACACTGCCCGCTCCAGCCCCAGCTGTTCGGCGATGGGGCGATACATATCGATGGTTCCAATCTGGGCATCGGCCTTGCCGTCATTGGGAAATGCCGGGTCAATAATATGAAGATGCGCGTTGCAGGCATGTGCCGGAAGTTGAAAAGATAACTCTTTCATAACTGCCTCCCTCAGATTTTCCTTTGTTTTCTGTGTTTATTCTAACGAATACCATGCAACGTGAAAAGCATACAAAAAGAGAGGATATGCAACGAATGGTTGCATATCCTCTCTTTCTCACAATCCGCACAGATTCTCAGCAGCAGGCCGTTTTACATACATTCGAGCATCCGATCATCCTCCAGAAATTTAAGGAAGAGTGTCAGTGCCAACAGGTCCGCCGAACCTCCCGGGCTCAGGTTTTTCTGTATATACTCCCGGTCCAGGTCTGCGAGAAGTCCGATCCCCTTTTCCGGCGTCAGCTTCGGAAGAAGTTTCCCGGCCTGCTCTCTCCGGTATTCCGCCTCCGCCAGACCGCCACGATGAATCATGTTGGTATCCGGGACTTCGGCAATCAGAGAAAGCAGCGTCCGCACCGCCGCATCGTTCACAGTCATCCCGGTACTGCACCACCTGCGAAGAACCGGAAGACCGACCTCTGCGGCTGCGGGGAATCCCGCGGCTGCCTCGGCTCTTGCCCCGCCGATACCGAGCTTCCGGTATATTCTCGTTCCCGCTGTCTCGGGAATCTTCCCTTCCTGTTCAAAATCCTGCAGCGCGCATTCTCCGATCTCCCGGCATAATGTCCTGACCTCTTCCAGGGATACCGGATGTCCGGCACCGGCATGGGCTTTCCCCAAAGCGCCGCAGAGCACCGCCATGGAAAACACAAGTCCCTTGTGGGTGTTCACGCCGCCGGTTGCCCGAAACATCTCCCGTTCTGCCTGTCTGCCCTGGTAGCGCAGCCTCTGAAACAGCTCCTCTGCCGGCAGTTCTGCCTGTTCCCACCCCATACAGTACATCTCCCGAAAGTGGTACACCAGAACGGAGCTGCTGTCCAGAAAGGTAAAGTAATCCATGTCCCGATGGGAGCCGCTGTTGTTCCGATCCACCAGGCCCGGCTTGGGCGTCGCAGAAACCTCATAAAGCAGGGCTCTTGCCGCACAGGAGGATACCCGGTCTGCGGCCTGCCTGCGGAAATAGTCATCCAGCATCCCCGCGATGTGTCTACGCAGTTCTTCTATGCTGTGGGCCCGGGACCTTCCGCAGATCCGGGCCTCCTGCCCGCAGAGAAGGCACTTCCTTGCCGGAAGCCCGAAAGCCCGGCGGGATAGAATCTCCCCCTCCGGTGTGATCACATCGATATCAAAGAGTCGTCCAAGGGGATGATATTCCTCCAGGTCCACGGTCAGACGCTTGATCTGCACGGGGTCTGCATCCACCAGAAACAGGCCTTCGGTTCCGGTATCCTCCAGAACCAGTTTTTCTTCCAGCAGGCTTCCCGGCGGAAGCAGCGCCATAAGCCCTTCCCGGCCTGCGCCGAAGGCGTCTTCTGCCATGGGAAACTGTTTGATGTCGCCGGGGATATTCAGGCAGAAGCTGATGAGGGCTTTTCCGCCGGTGCGGAGCATCTCCTTCTGCTCCGCTGCCCGCCGGGATCTCCGTGCAAGAATATCCTCCGCCGTAATCTGCCTTCCGGCAAAAATCTTCGTATATTCCATAGATATTTCACCAATCCTCAAAGCCTGTTCCCGGAAGTCTGAAGCCTTACTGTTTCCATTCTTCCTTCAGATACGCTGCAGTCGTCGCCGGCACCATAGACAGTACCTCCGGGCAGACGCCATTTTCCTTCAGAAGCTTCCGTACATAGGAGGCACTGACGACCTCCCCGTCATCTCCGGTAATCCGGGGGATCTGCTTAAATGCAATTCCCGCTGCCGGCAGAATCCGCGCCATCGCCTCATTATACCGGGCAGTCACCGGATCCTTCGGCTCTTCCCCCGCAAAGCGCACCCCAATACCAAGAGCCGGCGCGATGCGCTCTGCAAACAGCGTGATATCCAGCTCCGTCTGCAGCGACACCGCATCCTCATCCTGCTTCAGAAAATAGGTGGGAAATGTCGCCTGGGAGATCATATAGGGGCCGCTTTTTACCACATGAACCTTCGGCAGGTCCGCCGTGCCCTCCTCTACCAGCCGAAACCGGACCTCCGCGGGGAAATCGGAGCGGTCCTCCTCCACCACAAACAGATATAAGAAGTCGCAGTGGGCGGCGGCATATTCCACCAGCCCCCGATGCCCCAGAGTAAATGGATTGCAGTTCATGACCACGGCCCCGATCCGGCCTGCCGGCTTCTCTTCCGGCATAACGGAACGGGCAAATGTCTCCGGGCCGGAGCGCACATTTTCCAGCATCGTAAGCCCCCCTGCAGAAACCACCTCATAAAATCCGCAGGCCAGGAACAGGTCCCGGTTGTGACTCCTGGTAATCACCCGAAGCACCCGGTATCCCTGCTGAAACCGGTTCTGCACCAGTAAAGAAACCAGCGTTCCCAGCGCATTCTGCCCCCGGAGGCTCTCCTCCACCGCAAAGCATTTCAGAAGGCTTCCCGCTGCGCAGCCGCACCCGCACAGATTGTCTTCCAGGTCAAAGATTCCAAAGGCACAGTCCATATCCGCTTCCAGCACAAGGCCGTTCTTTTTAAGGAATGCCTGAAGCATCTCCCGGTCCGCATAGAATGCCGGGTCCAGCTGTTCTGTTCTGTAATCTTCTGTCATGTGATGCCTCCTGTTCCTCCCTGTAATTCATTTTGATTATACTATCTGCCTCTGCAGCCAAAAAGCACCGTTTCCTTGAGGATATGCAACTATCCGTTGAATGTTTATGCCCTTTCTGCAGCAGCAGGGCAATACAGAATCCCTATAATAGAAGCGGTTCGTATCCTGATTTTCACAATCTGGAAAACTGTTGAAATCAGATGGGGATATTTTGTATAAAAAAGCCATCACAGTTAAATCGAATTGCCGGCCGGCTTTTCTGAACAAGAAGGAGAATAAAGGATGGAAAAGAAAGTACTGCTCATTATGGCAGACCAGTGCGAAGAAGGCGAAGTCGCTGAGATTCTGGATATCATGCGAAGAGCCGGATTCTCCTGCGATGGGGTAAGCATTGCCGGAGAAATCGTCACCGGACAGCACGGCGTACGGATTCTGGCCGACAGTGTCATGAGTGATGACCTTGACCGATATAAGGAATATGACTGCATGATTCTCCCCGGGGGATGGGGAGCCTCCGACGCCATGGCGGCCGATACCCGCATCACAGAGCTGGTCCGCTGCTATGCAGAAGACCCGGAGAAATATCTCGCGGCCATGTGCGCAGCTCCCGGCGTTCTCGCCAAAGCGGGCGTCACCAGAGGAAAAACCGTCACCTCTTATCCGGGCCCGAAACTGGAGCCGCTGTTTACCGATGCAAATTACGTTCAGGATACCGTTGCTTTTGATGATAACCGTCATCTTATCACCAGCCGCGGTCCTGCCACCGCCATGCCCTTTGCCTTTGCCATCGTGGACGCCCTGGGCGGCGACAGCGCATTTATCAAAGAGCGTTTCTTATACAACATGCTGAAAGACTGGCCCGACCGGGTCTGATATTATTCGATTTCATCATACCAGAAAGGAGTTCTCCGTATGACCACCCAGGTTGCAATACTGCTTGTCATTCTCGCAGCGATGTCCATTTCCTTCTTTACGGAACTGCTGCCGATTTCCTTTACCGCACTCATGGTCCCCGTCCTTCTTCAGGCCACGGGAATTCTCAAGCCTGCCGAGGCATGGGCCGGATTTTCCAACACCACCATCATCACATGGTACGGCCTTTTCATCATCGGCGGTGCCTTTACCAAAACTTCTTTTACCAAAAAAATCCGCTCCTTTGTGAATAAACATGCCAAAGGAAGCTCTGTCAAAGTGACTGCCATCGTCCTGCTGGCCTGCTCCATCATCGGTATCATGACCAGCGCCGGCGGCACCATTGCCCTCTTAAGTCCCCTTCTTCTTGAAATCTGCAAGGATACCGGAATGGATCCGAAGAAGCTGTTTAAACCGACTGCAGACGTCTGCAACTGGGCATCCGTACAGATGCTGCCCGTCGGCGGTTCTATCGCCTACCTGATGTGGTTCAACACCTACCTCGAGGAGGTTGGAACCGAGCTGCGCTACGGTCTGTTTGATTTCACTCTCATCAAGCTTCCCATGTGGCTCATCCTTGTGGCCTACTATCTGTTCATGAGCAGAGGTCAGAAGCTGAAAGATGCCTCCGTCAGCGAGCTGGCAGAAGACGATACCCCCTCCCGCTACACACCGGAGCAGGAAAAGGTTATTGTCGGCATCTTCTTCCTGAACGTCATCCTGATGGTTGTGGCCAGCATGACAAAGATCGTCGCTCCGTACCTGATCAGCCTGTTCTTCGCCGCTGTCATCGTAGGAAAGAAATACCTCACTGAGAAGGAAGCTTTCCAGTCCATCAGCTGGCAGACCGTATTCCTCGTTTCCGGTACTCTGCCGCTGGCAACCGCCATCAACTCCTCCGGCATGAGTGAGTGGATTGTAAGTCTTGTACAGGCTGCATTCCCGTCTCTGACCAACCCGGTGGTTCTCGCAACTGCATTTGCTGTTCTTTCCATGGTGGTTACCCAGTTCATGAGCAACCTGGCCGTCTGGGCCGTATTCGGTCCGATTGCCGCATCCATGGCTGTATCCCTCGGCATGGATCCCAGACTGGTTCTGGCAGGCGTCAGCGTCGGCTCCATCATCTGCTTTGCAACACCGATGGCAGCTCCGGCTCCGGCCTATGCCTACTCCGCAGCCGGCTTTACCATGAAGGAATACATCAAGATGGGCTGGTTCCCATGTGTACTCATGACCATCGTCTTTGTTCTCTGGGCGCCGCTGGTACTCAACTGGCTGTATTAATAACCGGCCCTTTGCGATAACTGTAAACGGTTCCCGATGCATTATCCTGCACCGGGAACCGTTTTTCATTTCCAGATTTTGGAATTTCTGTATAACGAAACATCTTTATGATAAAATACCATTGACCTGCATAATTCTGTATCAAAGCAGCATTGGAGGCACGGTATGTATTACGGCAAACTTCCCATTCTTCTGCTGGCCCAGGTTTCCAGCAGCTCCCCGAATTCCACCAACAGCCAGATCGCATCCTATATCCTGAATCATCTCGAAGAGGTGCGTGACACCTCGATAAAGGACCTGGCATCAAAATGCTTTGTGTCTCTCAGCTCCATCAGCCGCTTCTGCCGGGATATGGGGCTGAATGACTTTGCCGAGCTGCGGGAGCTGATCACGGAAACGGACCTGAAATTCGAGATTGCCTCTGATTCCGCAGAGCCGGAAACCCAGAAAAGAGAGTATCTCTCCCAGGTCCGGTCCTCCATCCGCCTTGTGGAGGAAAGCCTTGACATGTCCCGGGTGGAGCAGCTGGTGGATGATATCGCAAAGTACGATAAGGTTTCCGTGTTCGGTATTCTAAAGGGGGAAACGGCTGCCATGAACCTGCAGACCAGTCTTCTTATGCTTGGAAAGCTGACCCACACCCAGGTACATTTTTCCAAACAGATCGAATACCTGGAACAGGCCGATGAAAAAGACCTGATTATCATCTTCAGCTATACGGGAATCTACTTCGACTATGAGTACCCGAAGGGTCGGATCCATCCCAATATCCGGCGCCCGAAAATCTGGTTCATCACCGGCGCCCCGAATATCCGGAAAAGTCCCTGGCTGAATGAAGTGATCCATTTTGCCTCCCGGCAGAATCAGCCCTCCCATCCCTACCAGCTGCAGGCTGTGGCCGATGTGATTGCCCAAAGCTACGCCCACCGGTTCTTGCGTCCGGAAGAAAGTTAATATAAACTGATATTATTCACCTGTCCCCCAATTCCATCTCTTCTGCAGAATGCGTATTTTCTGTTGCAGAAGCATACCGGGAGGTTATCATGCTGAATAATTATGAATATTTTCTTGTCCTGGCGGAAGAACTGAATATTACCAGGGCTGCGGAGAAGCTCTTCATCTCCCACCAGTGCCTGAGTAAATACCTGAAAACCATCGAAGAGGAGTACGGTGTGGTTTTCTTTGAGCGAAAACCGAAGTTCAGTCTCACGTACGCAGGAAGGGTCATGCTCGAATCTCTCCGGGAGATTCAGAAGGAGGACACAAACCTCCAGAACAAACTGCGGGATCTGAAGGAAGGAGATACCGGTGAAGTTCGCGTAGGCATCACCGAAGGCCGGCTTCGCATTCTGATTCCGGATCTTCTGGAATCCTTCCGTGAAGAATTTCCCCAGATCCTCGTACCGGTTACCGGAGCTCCCTCTCCGGAAATGCTGACCCAGCTGTCAGACAACAAGCTGGATATGGTCATCACGAATGTTTCTTCCTCCATCCGTCCCGCTCTGTCCGCAGACGTCATTCTGGAGGAGCACCTGTTCCTTGTGATATCCGATCAGCTTCTTCGGAAGCACTTCGGAAAGGCTGCCGCGGATATGATATCACACTTTGAAAAAGAGGGAGCAGATCTCTCCTTGTTCCAGGAGATTCCTTTTGTCATGAATTATAAGGGATTCTCCGCCCGGACCATGATCGATAACTTTACCGCCTCCCGGGGAATGCAGCTGAATATCATTCACGAGGCAACCCAGCAGGATCTTCATCTGGTCATGGCCGCCCGGGACTATGCCGCCGCTATCTGCCTCAGCATGTTCATTCCCCATGTCTGGCAGCTGAATGAGTCCAATCACCCGAACAATCAGCTCCACATCTTCTCCATCCGTGGACTGACCCAGACCAATCCCGTAGCCATCTTCACTCAGTCCGGCAAGTATATGCCGAAATACATGCGCGCTTTTTATCACCTGATAAAAGAACAGTGCCAATACTATAAAAACATCGATACGGAATATTATAAACGAGGAAGCTGAGTGCTTTCCTGCGCACGGAAAATGGGGCCGGTTTATACCAGCCCCATCAGTGTATCCACATTTTCCTGTTTCTCAAGCTCCGCCAGGAGCTTCACCAGCTTTTCTGCCTGTCCCCCGCTCATGAGCGCCATCGCATTGTTCTTAAACTTCTGCTCCAGTTCAGCCCATCCCACCGGGTTGTCGGGGGAACCCTTCAGGTCGTAGAGTTCTTCTTCGTATTCTCTCCCGTTCTTCAGGATAATCCGGACCTTTGCCCCCCTCTTTCCGGGGTAAACGGCCTGCACCTCCGGGTCTACGGAGATCTCCGCCTTCCCGGCCAGTTCCAGAAGTTCCGGCTTCGTATAATACTCTTCTGTCAGATGGATGACTCCGAAACCATGGTCCGCCAGCGCACAGGCCGCACCGTAGGCCAGACTGAACTTGGCCTCGCCGGAATTCTGCGGCGCTTTGATTTTACCGGTCAGGTCATAAGCCACCTGATGGGTTCCAATCAGAATCTTCTCCACATCCCCAGGGGCAATCCGGTACTTCTCCGCCAGATCCAGTGCCCCCTCGATTCCGGGCTGGACATGACGGCAGGAGGGGTACATCTTATTATAGGTATCTGCGATGGAATAGGTTTTCCCCAATCCTCGGATTACATCCTCCACCGGCCCGTTCTTTGCGGCCTGGGTGATAAACATGCCGTTGGGCCCTTCCAGGGCACTCAGACACCCTTCCATCCCGGCCGCGGCCAAACATGCCGCGGTTATTCCGTTCAAGGCCGCACATCCTACCTGGACACATTTCGATCTCTGTCCGCTCTTGGTTGCCTCCATAGTGCCGCTGGCGAGCATCCCTGCCTGGCCGAGGCCGTTGGCCAGCTGCTCCGCAGAAAGCCCCATGAGTTTTCCCGCCACAGCCATGGCGCCGTAGGCTCCACAGTTGCTGGAGGGATGAAATCCGTTCCCGATCTGATCCGGGCGCATATGTACCGCGATCCGATAGACCACCTCATAGCCCAAAACCACTGCCGTGATAACGTCTTTTCCGCTGCAATGAAGTTCCTGCCCCATCACCAGCGCCGTCGGTACAATGACTGCGCCGGCATGGACGCCCGCATTCTTATGCCCATCATCCAGCTCCACGGCGTGAGCATAGGTAGCATCGATCATCGCAGCCCGGGCAGCCGGGAATTCCTTTCTGCTGCCGCCGATAACACGGGCAGTCCCGTTTCCCAGCGGTCGGCAGGCTTCTTTCAGCTGCTCTGCGTATTCCCAGTTGACGCTTCCCGCGATGGCGGCCCCGAGACTGTCCATGATCCTCTCTTTCGCGGTGGATACCACCTCTTCCGGAAGATCATCATAATTCGTTTCGGCGATAAACCGGCCGAAGTATTCCGTCACATACATAATTTTACTCCCGCTGCCCTGCCGTATTTCCACGGTGCCAGCATCACAAATGGATTGCTTTCCTCCTCTATAGTCCGGATCCAGTCACAGATATCACGGGCAAAGCCTTCGTACTCTGTTCCCTCCGACATCCGGACAAGCTTACTGCAGAGCTCCTTCCAACTGAGGGGGTTCTCTGCCTCTCCCCGAGGAAGTGCCGTAAACTGACTTTCCTCTGTTCCGTCTTTTTCTCGTACCAGAATCTTTACCGCCCCCCAATGATCCGGATGTCTCTTGACGTAGGACTCCACATCCGGATCCATCATCAGGACAACTCTGGACGCCAGATCATAAACCTCTTCCCGGTTCATCGCTTCCTGAAGAGTTTCCTCGCTGGCGATATGTCCGTACCAGGAAGCTGTCGCCAGGGCGAATTCTACGCTGCTCTGGGCACCAATCTCCGTATCCGGATGAGGTTTGGAAAGTCTTCCCACAAAGGGAGTGGTGTGAACCTCGATCTCGGCGATATCCTCCGGCGCAATACCGGTTCTCTGCCGGATATCCAGCAGAGCATCCACCGCGGCGTGCAGTCCCCGCATGCAGGCGTGGACCTTAAAGTACACTTCCTGTATCCGGAAGCTTTCTCCCAGTCCCTCTATCCCTTTCTTCGGAAGGGGATCATTTGAAAATGCCTGTATAAAACCTTTCTTTCCCTCCAGTGCCTGGGAGGCGCCGGTAAATCCGTCTCGGGCCAGCCGGATGGCCTTCATGGCATTGTCGATGGCCCAGCTGCCCACCAGAACCTTTGCCATGGTGCCGTCATTCTGATACTCGATCAGAGCGCCGGCGAACTGCGCCACAATCCCCAGAGCATTGGCCAGCTCCTGCTCCGTCAGATGAAACAGTCTTCCCAGCGCTGCCGTGCAGGCCACGGCACCGGTGATGCCGGTGGAATCAAAGCCTCTCTCCCGGTAGGATGTGGGATTGATGGAGGCCCCCAGTCTGGTATATACCTCATATCCCGCCACAAGAGCCGTCAGCAGCTCCCTGCCGTTAGTGTGCTGTTTCTGTCCGTAGATCATCACCGCAGGCACCAGAACACTTCCTGGATGTCCCATAGCAAACCGGTGTCCGTCATCCAGGTCTGCGCAGCGGGCCATCACCGAAGCCGCGAAGGAGGCCTGGGAGAGAGACAGCTCTCTCCCGCCAGGGGCAATCACCATATCGGTATCGGTCTCACTCATATACCGGACATGCCGCAGGGCCTTCTCTCCCATCTCGGCGCAGGTCCCGTAAATCATGTTAGCCATGCCGTCCACAAGGCATTTCTTTGCAGCTGTCACTGCATAGTCCGGTAGGTCTTCATAGTTTAGTCCGGTCACAAACCTGGCATATTCATGAATGAACGATGTCATGTTTAAACCTCCTTCGCCAGCTCTCCATTCCTCACAGTTTTTACGGACGTACCGTTTTTACTGCTCATTTTTCCAAGGGCAAATGCACCTGCCATCAGGGCAAGGCCGAAAATGTCCGTCATGGTTCCCGGTGCCAGAGTCAGGAGTGCTGCCACCACCATGGCAATCCGGATGGACATCTTCTTAGAAGGCATCGCATACATGGCGCCGCTGAGACCCATCAGGGCAATCACCGAAGTTATCGCGGTGATAACAATCTCCAGAGGCGTGCCCTGCAGAAGGACAGACGGCCGGAGAACAAAGAGGTACGGAATCAGGAAACCGGCAAGGCCGATCTTCACGGCGCGCCAACCGGTGATATTCGCATTGGCCTGCGCAATTCCGGCGCCTGCATAGGAAGCCAGCGCCACGGGCGGTGTGATGGCTGCGATAACACCGAAGAAGAATACGAACATGTGAGCGCTCAGGGGGCTTACACCCAGCTCAATCAAGGCTGGTGCTGCAAGTACGCTGAGGATGATATACACGCCCGAAGTAGGAAGACCCATTCCAAGGATGACGCCGGCAATCATGGTAAGTACCATGAGGAAAATCAGATTCCCCTGGGACAGCATTACAAGAAGGGAGGACATCTTCAGGCCAAGGCCCGTGAGGCTCAGCATACCGATGGCGATACCGGCGGTGGCGCAGGCCAGAGCCACGCTGCAGATTTCCTGAGCAGCTTCTCCGAAGGCCAGGCAGACGCGCTTAATACCCATCTTATTTTCTTTGGTCAGCCAGCTGACAATCAGGGTAATACCGATAGCCCAAAGGGCGGATTTATTCGAGGACCACTGCAGGATGCAGAGGAACACAATCAGCAGGATAATCGGTAGCAGCAGGAACCCTTCGGTGAACAGAATCTTCTTTCCGTCCGGAAGTTCTTCCTTCTTCATGCCGTGCAGACCGCCCTTGATGGCCATCAGGTCTACCACGAAGAATACCTGGAAGAAATAGAGGGCTGCCGGAAGTGCAGCTGCCAGAGCGATGCTTCGATAATCGGTAGCAATAGTTTCCGCCATAATGAAGGCTGCAGCGCCCATGATCGGAGGCATAATCTGTCCGCCGGTGGATGCAACTGCACAGATAGCTCCGGAATCCTCGGGCTCATAGCCTACCTTCTTCATTAGCGGAATGGTAAGACTTCCTGTGGAAGCAACATTAGCCACGGCCGATCCGTTAATCATTCCGAAGAGCGCGGATGCCACAACCGAAACCTTCGCCGGGCCGCCTCTGAAGCGTCCGAAGAGAGAGTAGGACAGGTCGATGAAGGCCTTGCCAGCGCCGGAGTAAGACAGAAACGCGCCGAAAATAATAAACATGATAACTGTCTGGGCAGAAACACCGGTGGGGGTTCCGTAGATACCGTCCTGGGACAGGAACAGGTATGCGGTGATTCTCTTAATGGAATATCCCTTGCAGGCGGCTACCGCCGGCAGAAGATTTCCGAACTTGGCATACAGAATGGATACCAGGGCGATGCAGGGCATGATCCAGCCGATAAGTCTCCGGGTAACCTCCAGGACCGAAAGAACCACACACACGCCGATGATGACGTCAAACCAGGTATACCAGCTGACATGCTTATAAATCTGCTTGTCAATGACATACAGGTAAATGGTACCGATGGCCGCAGAAGCCGTGATAAAGATATCCCTCGCCACCTCCAGGGCCCATTGGCCGGGTGTCGGATTCCAGCTTTCATCGTTCAGTTTCTTCTTTACGGATGCAAGGGTCGCAATGATTAATACCAGACCCACGTGAAAGACACGCTGACGCATCACCGTCACGGTTCCCACCAGGGATGCATAAAGGTGGAACAGGCACATGAAAACGCCAAGGGCAAGAGTTATTCCGCTGAATACCTTTTTCAGCTGTTCTTTCTTCTCACTCATCACTCATTTCCTCCTTTACTCAGTTTCGCCTCCGCCATCTCATCGAAGTATTTCTGGGCTCCGGGATGGATCGGGATAGTGATGCTGTCGGTTGCCGTCTCCAGATTGTACTTTCCCGCCTGGGCGTTAATCACGGCGAGCTTGTCAACATTTTCAAAAATTGCTTTCGTGCAGCGGTACACTGCCTCGGCATCCAGATCCGCATAGGTGAAGAGCCAGACCGGAATGTCCAGGGACGGACTATCTGCGTCATTTCCGTTATAGGTGCCGCCAGGGATATTGCCCCGCACCCAGGTCGGATTGGCTGCCATGGCTTTTTCCGCCTGTTCATCGGAAATCGGAATCAGCCGCACCTCCTTGGTGAAAGCCAGATTCGCAAAAGCTGATGCGGGATAAGCGAGGCAGGCAATGGCCGCGTCGATATTGCCGTCACTCAGCGCATCCGCTGCCTGGTCATGGGCAAGATACTGACCATTGTAATCCTTGCCATTCTCATAGCCGCAAATGCTTCGGAGCAGCTTCGGAACGAAATAGGGGGCGCCGGAGGGGCCGAGGGAGATATTCTTTCCCTTCAGGTCCTCCAGAGTCTGAATATCCGAATCCTTCCGGACAAAAATCTGGAAGGTATTGGTCTGCCCCGCAGTGATGGCCCGGAGATTGACGGCGGGCATCCCCTCGAAATCCATGTTTCCTTCATAGGCATCCACGATATCATCCGCCATACCCATGCCAATCTGGGACTCTTCACTGCTGATAAGCGCCAGGTTCTCATTGGTGCCGCCCGTGGACTCCGAACTGCAGATCAGATTCGGGTCTGCCTGCTGCATCACCTGGGCCAGAGCGGTGCCGACCATGTAATATGCACCGCCGGATGCACCGGAAGCGATAGCGATATGGTACTTATTATCGTAGTTAACCTCAAGGTTTGTGACATCCTGGTCCACTACCTCGGAAGCATCCGTCTTCATTCCGGCGGGCGTATTCAGAAATTCCACAACATCTCCGCAGCCGGATAAAACCAGAGAGGATGCCGTAAGCGCTGCCGCAAACAGTGCAATAATCTTTTTGAGCCTCATCTTTTTTCTCCTTCTCCTCATCCTGTGGTCAATCGAAATGCCGCGTCCGGCACTTTATACGATTTGCAATATTGCCTGTTGGGCACAGTATAACAAATCTGAATAAATATACAAAGCACACAGCGCTTTAGAAACGGCAACCAAAAGTTGCCGAACAGCGTTAGTGTTATTTTTTTGTGGCATGAATAGATTTTCACATTTCAGGCCGATATCCGTTATTGGCGCATACCAGCTCATAATCCCGGAACAATGAATCACCCCATCTGCTCCGCAGATGGGGTGGTCCTCCTGTATCTGTATTATCTTTACAATGCCTTACCTGGCAAGCCTCTCCAGCACAGCCTTCACTCTCTGGAAGTCCACGCTGCACTTTCCTTC
>DMCD01000267.1 GCA_003445895.1 Lachnoclostridium sp.
GCCATCAGGAACGCGGCGCCCAGCATAACGCTCATATTCTGTTTATTATTTTTACTCATCTGCATTTTCCCCTTTCTGTGTGGGTGATTCATATCGGACTCTGCCGTGAGTCCGATGGCTGCAAAACTTCATTCCCCTTACTGCGGGACATCCCGCACTGCCGTTATACGATATCCCGGATGGGCGCGATGGTTACGCCCTCTTCCGTAAGCTTTGCGCGGATATTCTTTACGAATTCCACTGCCGACGGATTGTCGCCATGTACGCAGATGGAGTCTGCCTTCAGCGGTACTTCCTCTCCGGTGATGGCGGTGACCTTGCCTTCCTTCACCATTCGGATAGTGCGGGCGATGGCCTCATCCTTGTCATGGATCACTGCGCCCGGTTTGCTGCGCGGTACCAGGGAACCGTCCGCCTGATATGCCCGGTCGGCGAATACCTCGCTGGCGGTTTTCAGTCCGACTTTTTCCGCTTCCGTGATCAGATGGCTGTTGGCAAGTCCCAGAAGAATAAGCTCCGGATCCACCTCATAGACTGCCTCGGCGATAGCCGCTGCCAGGGCCGGGTCCTTTGCTGCCTGATTATAAAGTGCGCCGTGGGGTTTGCAATGCTGCATCTTTACGCCGTGTGCCTTGCAGAATGCCATCAGAGCTCCCAGCTGATACTTGACATATGCCTTTGCATCCTTCGGAGAGCATGCAATATTTCTGCGTCCAAATCCGATGAGATCCGGATAGCCCGGATGGGCGCCGACAGCAACCCCTGCTTCCTTTGCTGCAAGTACGGTTGCGTCCATCACCAACGGGTCGCCTGCATGATAGCCGCAGGCCACGTTAGCCGAGGAGATATGCGCGATGACTTCCTTGTCCAGTCCGATGGTATACGCGCCAAAGCTTTCTCCCAGGTCGCTGTTCAAATCAACCTTATACATAATTTCACCCCTCCTTTACAGAACGAATACGAGTAACTGTTTAATCTAAGAGCAAGTTTCATGCCAACATGAATACCGCCTGATAAAAACCGTTGAAGCCCCAACATGGCCTTATTGCTTCTGTCAAAAGATTTTATGTAGTTTTGTGTGTTTTGCAAAAAATGTGCAAAAACGCACACTTCCGTGTTCGCTTTCGCACATTTCGTACATAATTAATAATTTGATTCTACACTTTGTTCCGGACTGCGGTTCAGCTTTCTTCGGAAGCACCCTCTTCCGGTTCCGATTCCAGCCGCCGTTTCAGGGCAAACCGGCTCATTCCCAGCATCTGAGCTGCTCTGGACATATTTCCCTCCGACAGTTCCATGGCTTTTTCGATATATGTCCGCTCGAGCAGTTCTGTCTCTTTTTTCAGGTCAATCGTCTCTTTTTCCAGGTCCTTCAGCGGGAAAGCGCCCTCGGAAATCTTCTGCTGCCGGTCTCTCTCTGCCGTCATCGGCGAAAATGCAATGTTCTCCTCGCCGGTCAGCATATCCCCCCTGGAGAACAGAACCGTCCGCTCCATCACATTGCGCAGCTCGCGGACATTGCCCTTCCAGTAATACTCACTTAGCTTCTGAAGGAAATCCGGCCGGATGTCCTTCAGGTTTTTATTGAACTTGCGGTTGAAATATTCCATATAGTACCGCACTAAGAGCGGAATGTCGCTCTTCCGCTCCCTGAGCGGCGGAATCCGGATCTGCATCACATTTAACCGGTAATAGAGGTCCTCGCGGAATCTTCCCTCCGCCACCTCGTCCTCCAGGATCCGGTTAGTGGCTGCGGCGACGCGGACATTGACCTCGATGTCACGGAGACCGCCGACCCGGCGGATTGTGCGGTCTTCCAGGAAGGTCAGCAGCTTGGCCTGCATCGCGAGAGGCAGCTCGCCGATCTCATCAAAGAAAACCGTGCCGCCGTCCGCCAGCTCAATCAGGCCCTTTTTCATCTTTACCGCGCCGGTGAAGGCACCTTTTTCATAGCCGAAGAGCTCCGACTCAATCAGGTTTTCCGGAATGGCGCCGCAGTTGATTTTTACCAGCGGTTCTTTCGCCCTCGAGCTGTTCTCATGGATGGTATTGACCACAACCTCCTTGCCGGTCCCGGTCTCTCCGCAGATCAGAATATCCACGTTATCGTTCAGCGCGAGAATCCCGATCTCATCGCGAATCTGGCGGATTGCCGCACTCTCGCCGATGAGCTTTTTCGGCCGCAGCTTCATCAGATCCAGGGATCTCTTCCTGGAACGCTGTTCCATGCCCCTGTGGATGATGAGGTCGATTTCCTCCAAATCAAAGGGCTTCTGAATATAGTGGCTTACGCCCAGCTTCATGGCTTCCACAGCATTCTGTATGGAACCGTAGGCCGTCATCAGGATGATGATGATATCCTCATCCAGCGCCCGGAACTCCGCGATGTGGGACAGTCCCGTATCACTCCCCAGCCGGTTGTCCAGGAGAACCACGTCCGGCTGGAATTCCTCGGCAGCCTTAAGTCCCTCCCGGGCGTTTTCCTCACACCGCACCTGATACCCCAGGTCCGAGAGTCCGCTCTCCAGGGACATCCGGATCAGAAACTCATCATCTATCACAAGAATCTTATACCTCACGAAACGATGCCTTCCTTTCTCTCCTGCTCTCCCCGCCTGAAGATCACGGCTGCCGTGGTTCCCTGTCCGGGAGCGGACTCCAGACGGAAGGTTCCCCCGTTGTTCTCCGCCAGTCTCCGGACGATGGAGAGCCCCAGCCCTCCTTCTTCTCCGGAGAGCACCTTCCGGACCTTCTCTTCATCCATGCCCGGACCGTCGTCCCGTACCGCCATCTGGACCCCCGAAGGTCTCCGGTCCGCCTCCAGACGGATGGTGCCTCCGGCGGTCAGGGCCTTCAGGCTGTTGTTGATGAGATTAATCAGGATCTGCTTGAGTTCCTGCTCATCCGCAATCACCCACAGCTCCCCGGAGAGGTGGCTCACCAGCAGAATTCCCTTGTTCTCGGCAATCTTCAGGTACAGCAGGAGCACCTCGTCAAAGAGCGAATTCAGATGCACCATGGTCTTTTCCGTTTCCCGCCGTCTTGCCAGGTCTACCATGTTCTCAATCAGACGGTTTACCCGGTCCACTTCCCGGATCATCTCCTCGCAGAGCCGGCGATCCCTGTCTTCCGTCAGCCGCCGTTCCGTCACCTGCAGCCCCGCCCGGATTCCCGCCAGCGGGTTCTTGGCCTCATGGGCCATCTCCGCCGCCAGCTGTCCCGTGTAGGCCAGCTTTTCATCCATGGAAGCCTTCTCTTCCATCCTGCGCTTGTAGGTCACGTCATCGATGGTGATGAGAACGCCCTGTTCCTCCGTTTTATCGTGCCCGTACAGCCGCCAGGATCCAAATTCCAGATCCCGGACCTGTCCCGCGGGATCCGTCAGTCTCGCCGGCTCCGGAAACACGTCATTCCGTGCCAGCATGCCGTCCACGATATCCTGGAGATTCCGCCCGGACGCATCCGTCTCCTCGGTGTGATACAGGAGGGCGGCCGCCGGCCCGTTCCGGAAGATCACCTTTCCTTCCCGGTCTGTCACCACGATGCCCAGAGGCAGGTTTTCCACGATATTCTCATTCAGATTCTTGACAAAGGCCAGTTCCCTGGTATAGTCTCCCAGACTGCCTATCATCTTCTGGAAGGCTTCCGCCAGCTGCCCCACCTCATCGCTGCGCTCCGCATATTCGGAAAGTTCCCGGTTCTCCTCCTCCGTCAGGGCCGGTGCCTCGCTGATCCCGGAGCAGATCTCGGAAAGCTTCCGGATGGGGCCCGCGATATTGTAGGAAACGAGAACCGCCGTCTCGACAATAATCAGCAGCAGGGCTATGCCGCCAAGGACAACATACCTCTGCCGGTAGAAGATGCCGGACATCTCTTCCACAATGCCGGTCCGCCCGAACCGGTACAGCGCAACGAACAGTACCGTCACCGCCAGAACACAGATAAATACGAAGGGCAGCAGAATCTTGTTTTCAATGGTCAGAATCTTCTTCAGCCGTCCGTTACCCGCCATCCGAATCCCCCCTTTCCTCCGGCAGCAGATTCTTCGGATTTCTTCCGGAGCCAGCCAGCAGTGCGACAGAGGAGCAGATGATGGACGGCAGTGCCGGATGAATCTTCAGTACCCCCGCGTAATAAAGCGGGTAGGTGATGGCCGCGGCCAGAGCTCCCGTAATCACACAGTGCCAGGCTCCGCGCACCGTAATGCCTTTCCGTACCAGCGGCAGATACAGCAGCGGGAACATAAAGATTCCCACAATTCCCCAGATATCCCCGCCGTAGGAAAGGGTAAATGCCGGCGGATTCAGGGTCAGGATCATGGACAGGGTGCCGGCCGCCACAACGGTATACCTGGCAATGCGCACCGTCTGATGCCCGGTCAGCTCCTCCTTTTTGGCTGCCCGCAGGATATCGTAGGCAAAGGAAGACGCCACCAGAAGAAGCTGGGAATTCGCCGTGGAGATACAGGCCCCGATGACGGAAAAGAAAAAGAGGGCGCTGAGGGGGCCGTACAGTTCATGATTGATAAGCCGGATAAAGATCCCGTCCGTGGACACCGGATCCGGGATCGCCGGTACCAGCACCCGCATGGCGAGGCCGATATGGATCAGAAACAGATAAATCAGGGCCAGGATTCCCAGGGAAACCGGCACGACTCTCCGGGCCGTCTTTTTGTCCTCCGCGCTCATCAGGCGGACGATATACTGGGCATTGGCCGAGAGCCCCAGTCCCCAGCCCCAGAACATGGACAGGCTGTTCATCGGCGTAAAACGGCCGCCAAACAGATGAAGCATCTGCCCTTTTTCCGTGGGGGAAACCGCCCCCGGATGGGCCAGGCTCTCGATAAGGGCAGCCCGGTGATAAAGCTCCGCGAAGCCCCCCGCTTTCCCCACCAGGGAAAAGCATACCAGAAAGAGACTCCCCAGCAGGAACACGAGGTTCATCAGATCCGTCCGGATGACGGATCGGTAGCCCCCCAGAGTGGTATAAAGGATAAACAGATAGACCAGCAGCACCGCCAGCGGGTAGGGAATATCGAACAGCTCCGAGGCGATCATGCCGAAGCCCTTGTACTGGGCCACCAGATAAAAGATATAGACACAGATCAGGATGATCCCGCCGATCATCTGCAGATTCCGGGATCCATACCGCTCCCGGAGCATCTCCGGCACGGTGATGGCCCTGGTTTCGTACAGCTTTCCCGCCGCCAGTCCCATCAGAAAAGCGCCGAAAAACCACGGAATCACGGAGTAGAACAGCACCGGCAGCCCGTCCTCATAGATGCTTCCGGTCAGGCTCAGGATCGTGATGGCGGAAACCCAGGTGCCGGTAAAGGTTGCAACACAGAACAGGAGGGGCACCTTCTTCCCGCAGATAAAATAGTCCCGGGGCGTATTTTCGCCCCGAAGACTGTTTTTGCCGATGACAAGCATGATCAGGGAGTACACGATAAAATACATCAGATACAATCCGGTTTTATCCATATGCACACTCCTCTCTCCCCGTCCGCCGCAGCTCTGCTGCCGCTGCAGGACCTGTGCCGCCATTTCTTACTCTTCCACGGGATTCTTATAGCGTTCCAGGAATCTCTTTACATACTCTCCGGTGTAGGAATTGCTGCATTCCGCGATCTCCTCGGGCGTTCCCTTCGCAATGACGGTTCCGCCGCCATCACCGCCCTCCGGACCGATATCGATGATATAGTCCGCCGTCTTGATGACGTCCAGGTTATGTTCGATGACAATCACCGTATTGCCGCTGTCAGAAAGCTTCCGGAGAATCTCCACCAGCTTGTGGACATCGGCAAAATGAAGGCCTGTCGTGGGCTCATCCAGGATGTAGACGGTCTTTCCGGTACCTCTTCTGGACAGCTCCGTGGCCAGCTTGATTCTCTGGGCCTCGCCGCCGGAGAGCTCCGTGGAGGGCTGTCCCAGACGGATATAGCCCAGCCCCACATCGTAGAGCGTTTTTACCTTGGTGTAGATTTTCTGCACATTCTTAAAGTAATCCAGAGATTCTTCCACCGTCATGTTCAGCACATCGCTGATGTTCTTTCCCTTGTACTGCACCTCCAGGGTTTCCCGGTTGTAGCGCTTTCCGCCGCAGACCTCGCAGGGAACGTAGATATCCGGCAGGAAATGCATCTCGATCTTTACGATGCCGTCGCCGGCGCAGGCCTCGCACCGGCCGCCCTTCTTATTGAAGCTGAAGCGGCCCTTGTCGTAGCCCCGCATCTTGGCGTCGCTGGAGGAGGCAAAGAGGTCTCGTATCAGATCAAATGCCCCCGTATAGGTGGCCGGGTTGGATCGGGGTGTTCTTCCGATAGGCGACTGGTCAATGGCAATGACCTTATCCAGCTGTTCCAGTCCCTCGATGCTGTCGTGATCGCCGGGAATGGTTCTTGCCCGGTTCAATTGTCTCGCCAGGGATTTGTAGAGGATCTCGTTGACCAGGGAGCTCTTTCCGGAGCCGGAAACGCCGGTCACGCAGGTCATCACGCCCAGCGGGAAGCTGACATCAATATTCTTCAGATTATGTTCTCTTGCGCCGTGGACAGTAATCCAGCCGGCAGGCTGCCTTCGCACGGAAGGCACCGGAATCCGTTTTCTTCCGGAGAGGTACTCACCCGTCACGGATTCTCTGCACTTTTTGATCTGGTCCGCCGTACCGACGGCTATGATCTCGCCCCCGTGCTCTCCTGCGCCGGGTCCGATATCTACAATGCAGTCCGCTGCCAGCATGGTGTCTTCGTCATGCTCCACCACCAGGACAGAATTCCCCAGGTCCCGCAGGTTCTTTAACGTCGCCAGCAGCTTGTCATTGTCCCGCTGGTGCAGGCCGATGCTGGGCTCATCCAGGATATAGGCCACGCCCACCAGGCCGGAACCGATCTGGGTGGCCAGACGGATTCTCTGGGCCTCGCCGCCGGACAGTGTTCCCGTAGCTCTGGTCAGGGACAGGTAATCCAGACCCACATTGATGAGAAAGCTCACCCTGGACCGGACTTCCTTCAAGATCGGCGCACCGATCGCCTGCTGCATCGGGGTAAGTGTCAGGGAGTCGATGAATTCGCGGAACTTGACGACACCCATATTGGTGGCGTCGTAGATATTCTTTCCACCGACCGTCACCGCAAGGGAACCCTTCTTCAGGCGCTTTCCTCCGCAGGCCGGGCAGGGCGTGATCTGCATGAAGGACTCCATCTCCGCCTTGCCGGCTTCCGAAGCCGTCTCGCGATACCTGCGGTTCATGGCGGTAATCAGGCCCTCCCAGGCGATATCGTATACTCCCTCGCCCCGCTGGCCCCTGTAATGCACCTTGACGGTCTTCCCGCCGGTGCCGTGAACCAGAATATCGTGGACATCCTGGGGATACTCCCCGAAGGGTGTTTCCAGAGAAAATCCATACTCCTTCGCCAGTGCTGCCAGAATCGCACCGCCGAAGCTCTTCGGGTCACTGGCGGACTGGAATCCCGGAGCCGCGATAGCCCCCTGCCGGATGGACAGCGAAGGCTCGGGAATCATCAGCCGCTCGTCAAATTCCATCTTATAGCCCAGTCCGAAGCAGTCCGGGCAGGCGCCGAAGGGATTATTGAAGGAAAAGCTTCTCGGCTCAATCTCTTCGATGCTGATGCCGCAGTCCGGGCAGGAGAAGTTCTGGC
>DMCD01000011.1:0-1237 GCA_003445895.1 Lachnoclostridium sp.
TCTGCTGTATCTATATGATTTAGCAGAGTAATGCCTCATTTTTACGCAAGTGCCGCCAGCAGACTGTTGGGCACACTTCTCGGCCCCCGCACGGCGAAGATGTTAAACTCTTCATTCAGCCGGCGGAAGGTGAATTCCTGCGGGTCATAGCACTTCTCCAGCCGGATCATCATCAGGGTCTTGATATTGACGTCCTTATTCCTGCCGCGGTAGGGAATATCCGTCTGGGTTACTTTACAGCGGTACAGAATCGCCGACACCGGAGCTGCCACGTACATGAACACGGTATCTCCGGTGCGGATGCCGGCTCCCTGCTTCCAGCGGATTTCCTTCTCATGGCGGAAGGCCTCTATCACATCGTAATACTTCGGATTGGCCGGAATGAGCCAGTCCTTCGGCGGCCGGACCTTTTCCCGCTGCTTTTTTGATGCCGTTGTCCGGAAGCTTATATCAATCAGGTCCAGGATTTCCGGGAGCGCCACGGTCCCGTCCAACAGGATGGAGATCCAGTTTCCCCTGCTCAGGTGATATCCGGGGAGAATGCCCTCCTTCTGCAGCAGAATATCCCGCAGAAACAGGTCGTCCAGCTTGATGTTGAGGACATCGATACGGCTGCTCACATTCCGGATCATGCCGCTGAGACCGAGCTCTGCGATGAATGAATCTGCGCTGCCGCTTTCCTCACCGGCTTTGCCTCCGCCATAAGTCTCTGTAACAGCAGGCCCGCTTCCATAGGATGCGGGCAGTCCCAGCTTCTCCGCCGGCACATCCATAATAATGGCAAACCATTTCCGGTTGTCCTGGTGCCGGAAGACCGCATAATCCGGAAACCGCTTCCACAGAAACTCCGGCTCTGCCTTATACTTCTTTTTCATATACCGGTAAATCTCTTCGCGCATGTTTTTCTTGCTTTTCTCCCCTCTGTGCTATATGATGTGCAAAGTCACTTTTCTGATTACCCATTCCAAGTACACTTAAAAAGCCCGTTTTACGGGCGTATGTAAACAAACTATATGAACAGAGACTTCCTGCGCCGGGTTGCGGCCCTATGCATCCCCATGGCGCTCCAGAATCTGATTAACACCGGCGTCATGGCGGCGGACGTCTTCATGATAGGACGCGTCGGTGAAAATGTCCTCTCCGGGGCCTCCCTGGCGGGACAGATCTTCTTCATCCTGAACCTGATCCTCTTCGGGGTCTGCTCCGGCGCCAGCGTCCTCATCGCCCAGTACTGGGG
>DMCD01000011.1:1378-2557 GCA_003445895.1 Lachnoclostridium sp.
CTGGCTATCCCGCAGATGCTGATGCGGATCTTTACCTCCGACCCGGAGGTCATCGGATACGGCGCACAGTATCTTCGGATTATCGCCCTGACCTACCCGGTGGTGGCCTTTGTTTCCACCTACCTGATGCTTATCAAGAACATCGAGCGGGTCGTGATATCCACCATTGTATACCTGATTTCCCTGTGCGTAAATATCTGCATGAATGCCCTGCTGATCTACGGTCTCTGCGGTTTCCCGGCCCTCGGCATAAGGGGCGCCGCCATCGCGACCTCCATCGCCAGGCTCACGGAGCTGGCCATAACCCTGTGGTACGCCCGCTTCCGGAATTCAGATATGAAGGTCCGCCTCCGCTATGTACTGCACACAGAGATGCCCGGACTCATGGGAGATTTCCTGAAGTACAGTCTCCCCGTCATCATCAATGAGATGCTCTGGGGTCTGGCCTATTCGGCCAATGCGGCCATCATCGGTCATCTGGGTTCCAACGCCGTGGCGGCCCAGTCGGTGGCCATGGTCACGAGACAGCTGGCCACCGTAGTCACCTTCGGTATCTCCGGCGCCACCGCCATCATGATCGGCAAGGAAATCGGCTTCGGCGACATCAAACGGGCTGAGCAGTATGGGAAAAGCTTTGTTATTCTCTCCATCATCTTCGGATGCATCGGCGCCCTCACCATCCTGGCAGCACGGCCGTTTATCATTGCCGGCATGGGCTTCTCCGATGAGACGGCAAGACTTCTCCATATCTTCCTTTTCGTCATGAGCTACTACTGTATCATGCAGAGCCTGAACACCACCCTGATCGTTGGCGTGTTCCGGGCCGGGGGAGACACAAAATTCGGCCTCTACATGGACACCGGCACCATGTGGGGCGTCTCCATCCCCCTGGGATGCATCGCAGCCTTTGTGCTGCATCTGCCGCCGGAGATAGTCTTTATCATTCTTATGAGCGACGAAATTCTTAAAGTGCCGCTGGCGCTTGCCCGGTATCGGAAGAAACTGTGGCTTAAAAACGTAACGCGGACTGCCTGACGGCAGCCCGCGTTTGTTACTATCATAGCCAGTATCTCTTTAATTGTTCATTCTCTTTATGCATTCACATTCCCGCCGCAGAACTCGCAGTTTCCTGCCGCGTCCGGAGTGGTTTCAGCACCGCACCAGGGGCAGGTTACCTTG
>DMCD01000011.1:2632-3570 GCA_003445895.1 Lachnoclostridium sp.
CTTTGCCACCGCAGCCATGGCCTCCTCCTGCGCCTTCCGCAAGTACTCATGCTGCTGTTCCGGCGTCATATTCTGGAACTGCCGCATCTTCTCTATCCGATTTGCCAGCTCCGGATCCATGCCCGCCGGAATCCCTGCAGTGCCGGCTGCACCGGCGCCCAGGCCTGCTGCCGCACCGCCAAATGCTCCTGCCATGGCTCCTGCGCCTATCCCGGCACCATACTGGTTGCCCCCCGGACCGCCATAGATATCCGGATTTGCACCAGCCTGCTGCCCATAGCCCCGGTGTGCCTGCATCAGCGCTTCCTTGATCTCATTGCCCAGGCTCACATATTCCTGGTATTCATTGAAGCCCCGGTCTGCGCCGAGGGAGATTCCCGGACGGCGCACACGCCAGCTCGAGGAAGCAGCGGTCATGGACTGCTCGCCGGTGCGGACAGAACCGGAATTCAGCAGGAACTTCATATCGTCAAAGTAAGGGTGATTGACCCGCACGGTACAGTAGAAGTTATAGGAATACTCGTAGCGGGGCGGATTGTAGCTCACCTGCTTGCCGTCCTTCGTCTCTTTCTTCTCGGAACGGCTCTCGTTGATGTCCAGATTCACATCCAACACCTGATCCAGGCGAATAATATCCGGGTTGGCGGCCGCATAGTCTCTGGCATTGCTCACCACGAAAGTCCCGGCATTCTCATCCAGGATGACCCGGTAGTACTTGCCGATGCTTCTGGTGGGATTAAAGGAAGCGAGCGCCTGCTGGTTCTGCTCCCGGTAGGCGAGCTGCTGCTTAATCTCCTCCACCGTGCTGCTTCTGCGTTCGGAAAACCATGGAGAAAGCTTCGCAGCACAGTTCTTGCAGAGATTTCCGTCCGAAAGCTTGCGGTTTCCGAGAAGTCCTATCTTCTCGCCGCACACATCACAGTATTTCTTATCAAAAA
>DMCD01000137.1 GCA_003445895.1 Lachnoclostridium sp.
ACATAGCTCATCTCTTCCCCATCCTTGTAAAGGGAGACGATCAGGTCCTTCTCTTTGTCGAGATAAAAACATCCGTAATACATAGTACCCCCGTTTGAAATCCCCTTCTGTATTCTCAGGAAAGGGATTCCACAATCTCCTCCAGATACTGCCGGTAGCCCTCCCGCACATCCGCGGGTGATTCGATCCGGATTCCTTTTCCGATGCCCGCAAGCCATCCGTAAAACTGCGGACTCACCGCCACGGTGACAGCCGCGCGGAAACAGTCCTCTCCGTCGGGAAACATCATGATATCCTGGCCGAACCGGTCGATGATGACGCCCGCCAGTGAATTGCGGCAGCGCAGCGTGAGCTTTCTCTCCTCCCCGCCGTACATGCCGAAGGTCTTTCTGGCAAAGGCCGCCAGGTCAAACCCGTCAAAGGCCTTTTTTCCCTCGCGCTCCTCCTCCGTCTCCGAGATATCCTGCATCTTGTCCACCCGGTAATGGCGGATTCCTCCGGCAGCCGAATCATAGGCCACCAGATAATAATTCTCATCGTCCCAGGTCAGAGCCCAGGGCGACACGACATAATCTGCGCCTCCCTTTTTCCTGGCCAGGACCTTTTTCACCGTCCACTCGCAGTATTTGAACCGGATTTTCCGGTTGTCGTGGATGGCTGCGTGAATTACGTCCACCGTATGGTATATGGTTTCATTCTCCGTCTTAATCCGGTTATAGATAAATACCTGGCGCTGCAGCTGTCTCGCATTTTCCAGACTGGTCTGCTTCTCCAGCTTGCGGATCAGCTTCTCCGATTTCTGTTTTGTAATAAACTTGGAGGACTGCACGGCATCCACCAGAAGCTTTAACTCCGGCAGATCAAAATCCCGGTTTCTCAGATAATACCCATGGCTCGCGCCCTTGTTCTGTGCAATGTCCATCCCGAACTGCTGCAGCTTTTCGATGTCGGAATAGACCGTCTTCCGGTTGATGCCCAGCCCGAATCTCGCCTCCACCCGCTCTGAAAGCTGCGCCGCGTTCATCGGGTGCGAAACATCCGTCTCCTCCTCCAGAACCTTCATCAGGCAAAGGATCTTCTGCTTTTCGTCTGCCATATCATGTACCCGTCCATCTGATTATTCTGTCTCCTATCATAGCACATTTGCGTCGTTCAAAAAAGAGTTCCTGCACAGGCAAGAAGGCTGCCCCGCACAAACGTGCAGGAGCAGCCTTCTCCTCTGTTTCTGTTATGTGGCGCGCCTTTTGGGCGCATACAAAGCCTTCTTTAGAATTAATAATTCTCTGCGTGAACCTCAAAATAGGACTGGGGATGTGCGCAGGTCGGGCAGATCTCCGGCGCCTCGGTGCCGATGACGATGTGTCCGCAGTTGCGGCACTCCCATACCTTTACTTCGCTCTTCTTGAACACTTCCTGCATCTCTATGTTCTTCAGCAGTGCGCGGTAGCGCTCCTCATGGTGCTTCTCAATGGCAGCCACCAGGCGGAACTTCTCGGCCAGCTCCGGGAATCCCTCTTCCTCGGCGGTTTTTGCGAACCCCTCGTACATGTCGGTCCACTCGTAGTTCTCGCCGTTTGCGGCAGCCGCAAGGTTCTCCGGTGTGGAGCCGATTCCCTCCAGCTCCTTGAACCACATTTTTGCGTGCTCTTTCTCGTTGTCCGCGGTCTTCAGGAACAGAGCGGAAATCTGCTCATAACCTTCCTTTTTGGCCTTGGATGCAAAATAGGTATACTTATTTCTTGCCTGGGATTCACCTGCAAAAGCGGCTTCCAGGTTCTTCTCTGTCTGGGTTCCTGCATACTTGCTCATGGGTATTACCTCCTCATATAGCCGGGAAAGGGTCCCGGAAACATCTGAAAACAATCATCGGATACAGGAAAATTATACTCAGACCCGCGCTTGTTTGTCCATCCTAACAAAGCAATTTACGGTAAACCAAGGGTTTCTTTCACCCGGAGAATCCGCAGGACGGATTCGTCAATGCGGGATTCCGGAATCGTGCCATTCTTTACCTGCGCAAGGATTCCTTCATAGGCAGACTTGAAATCACCGCAGATCAGAAGCATGTCGCACCCCGCCTCCAGGGCCTTCCTGCAGGCCTCCGTCTTCTCGTAGTGACTGCTGATGGCTCCCATATCCAGGGCATCCGTGATGATGACGCCCTCAAATCCCATCTCCTCCCGGAGAAGGCCCGTGACAATCCGGGGCGACAGAGTCGCCGGCGTGTCGTCTCCATTGACCCCCGGACAGGATACATGGGATACCATGATGACCTGAAGGCCATTGCGTATTCCCTCCGCGAAGGGAATCAGGTCGCACTGCCGCAGTTCCTCCAGCCTCTTGTAGGTATAGGCATATCCCTCGTGGCTGTCCTCCCCGGTGCCGCCATGGCCCGGAAAATGCTTGTAGCAGGCAAGAATTCCCTGCGAGGCAAGTCCTCTGGAAAATGCTGCCGCCATGGAAGAAACCAGCTGCCCATCACTCCCGAAGGAACGGGGTCCTATCACCGTATTGTCCGGATTCGTCAGGACGTCCGCATCCGGCGCAAAGTCCATATTGAATCCGTTCGCCGAAAGATATGCGCCGATATAGCTGCCGGCCCCTTCTGCCGCAGATACGTCCCCGGTATCACCGATGCTCTTCATATTTCCCACATTATTTACGCCGTAGGAAGCATTTTTCGCGATCCTGGTAACCTTTCCTCCCTCTTCATCGATGCTGATAAATACCGGAATCCCGGTCAGCTCCCGGGCGTACTGCTGCAGTCCTCCGGTCATCTGAACCGTCTGCTCCGGTCCTTCCAGGTTCGGCGTAGAGTAGAGAATCCCTCCCACCGGGCAGGCGGCAAAGGACTGTTTCATCACATCCCCGGTCCGGGTGACCGCACTTACCCCGGTAAGCGCTTCCGGCGCCACAAAGAACAGCTGGGCAACCTTCTGCTCCACAGTCATAGCCTGCAGCTTCTTCTCCGCCCAGGACAGATTCGGTTCGCCAGCCGGCGGCGTATCGGAAACCACATTGTCCAGCGCTGCCACGAATTCCGCCGTTTCCGGCTCTGTCGGTTGTATCTGTTCGGTCTGTTCCGTCTCTGTCGTTTCGCTCTGTTCCGGATTCTGCCCCTCCTCCGGCGTCTCTTTTACTTCGGATGAAACCGCCTCGGATACTGCAGCGGCCGCCTTTTCGGTACCGCAGCCCAGTGTCCCTGCGCTGAGTGTAACTGCAAGGACAACGGCCCAAAGCCTCATCCGGTTCTTAATCTTCATATTCACAGATATACCCTGTCTTTCCTGCAAAATACTTGAAATCTCTGCCCGGATCATTTCGCTGGTCATTCCAGGACCAGTTTCCGTTCACATCCCAGAGCATGAGATACATCTCCTCGGTGCCGTCCAGGTCATTTCTCGAGGGTTCGCCCGGATACCAGGCATTGTACTGATAGA